>NZ_DATMTE010000342.1:0-12159 GCF_035564935.1 Chitinophaga sp.
TACGGCATACGTGATCGGCGAAGGTGGTTTGCTGACCGAGTTGTATAATGCAGGTTATTCTATTGTAGATGATCAGCCGGATTATGTGATTATCGGGGAAGGAAGAACCATCATGCTGGAATCGGTAGACAAAGCGATCAACATGATCATGAAAGGCGCTAAATTAATTGCTACCAACCTGGATCCCAACTGCCCCATGGGCGATGGTAAGTACAGGGCAGGTTGCGGGGCTTTAGTAGCGATGCTGGAATTTGCCAGTGGTATCAAGGCTTTCAGCGTGGGTAAACCCAGCCCGGTGATGATGCGCATGGCGCGCAAAGCGCTGCAGCTTACCACAGATGAAACCGTGATGATTGGCGATACCATGGGAACGGATATCCTGGGCGCCGGCTCCATGGGCTTTACCACCGTACTCACCTTATCAGGTGTAACCCATGAAAGTGATCTTGCTCATTTCGGTTATTCGCCTGATTTTATTATTAAGTCGGTGAAAGATTTGCTGGATGAAGAGCTGTTTATGAAAGTGATGGGAGCGCCTGCTTTTGCGGAAGCTTATTAAAATAATTTACAGGGGCGCTTTGTATGGCGCCCCTGCTTTTATTACTGATGGTAAGCTGCGGCAAAATCCCCGGCAAAATGATGAAAGGAATCAATGCTGCCGGCGGCGTTATGCCGGTGTTCCCGGTAACTGTCCAACAGCTTATCTTCTCTCAATGCCATCCCGATTTCCAGTACATATACTTTCGCCATTTGTTCCGTGAGGCCGTTCTGCATCAGGCCATATAGCAGGTCGTTGTCGGGGAATCCTATCCATGCCAGCTCCGGCCGGCCGATGGCATTGCCCAATACAGCGGCTACTTCCGCACCGGTGATCTCATGACCAATATAACGTATATGCTTTCCCGTGAACGACAGTGTATCCAGCGCTTCTGCCGCCACCATGGCAATATCGCGGGGATGGGTAAGCACCATGTTTACAGAGGCATCGAAATTATTGCCGATGATGCCCTGTTGTTTTATCATAGGGATGCTGCCAAAAAAATTGGTGTAAAACATGCCGGGCCGGAGATGGAGTATATGCGTATCCGTTAGTTCATTCAGCCTTGCTTCTACGTAGTGGTTAGCCCCCGCAGGCCCTGCGCCGTTTTTCAGGTGAGCGCCTACACTGCTGAGGTTTACCACATGGCCTACGCCGTTTTCAGCAATGGCCCGGGCGTAGTTATCTCCCATGTTGCGTATATACTGCCTTATGTCCGCCGCCTGGAAAGCAGGCGGTATCATGGTGTATACAGCGTCGGCGCCTTTAAAGGCGTTGCGGAGGAACGCCGGATCGTCAACAGACCCGATGGCCGGGATGGCCTCCAAGGCTTCAATAGCTTTGATCCTTTCGGGGTTATGGCTTACGATGGTTACGGTATGCCCGCCGGCAATTAACTGCTGTGCCAGCGGCAGGCTGATATTTCCTAATGATCCTGTTAAAGTGATTTTCATAATTTGTTTGTTTATTTGTTGCTTGCACAAAAGTAAATTTGTACTTACTTTTGTACAAGTACTTACCCTAAAGTATGTATCATGACGAAAGTAAAAGAAACCTCTGTTATACAGGCCAACAAGCAGACCGCATTCAATGAATGCCCCGTCACCTACGTGATGGAGAAGATTGGCGGCTACTGGAAGCCGATCATCCTGTTCCAATTGTTGTCCGGCGCCAAACGTTACAGCGACCTGAGAAAAGGGATCCCCGCTATTACGGAAAAGATGCTGATCCAGCATCTCAAACAACTGGAAGCAGACAACCTGGTAGTACGTATAGCCAGGCCCGTAGTACCGCCCCATGTTACCTACAGCTTAACAAAAACAGGCGCCAACCTGAAACCTGTTTTATATGCCATGGCGGTATGGGCGGTATCAGACAGTAAAGAACATTCAAAAGTATTCGCCAGGAACCTGAAGAATTTCCCCGGCATTCATTAAACCCACATCATCATGAAAAAGATCCGTGCCCTGTTCCTGCTATGCGGTATGCTTATTACAGGATATTACAGTCACGCACAAACAGCCACCTTAAGGGAAGGCGCCCACAATTTTACGCTCCAGTGGATTGGATGGGATAACCCGGGCAAAGTGCAGATAAAGAAAAACAAAGACGGTAATTACACCGTGAAAGGGGAGCAGCGCGACACGCAAACCGGCGGCTTTGTTACCATCGATGGGATACTGAAAGTAGTATCTGCCCGGGAACTCACTTTTGAAGGCAACATTCAAACCATGGACAAAAACCTGAATGGCGGAAAGGTATGCGATAAAACCGGCACTTACCACTTCCTGGCCAAAGGTGCGCGTAAATACTGGCGCCTGCAGGAAATGGATAACTGCGAAGGGAATAACGTAGTGGATTATGTAGATATTTTCTTTTAACGAAAGGGGCCGGTTTACATGGCCTCTTTTTTTATTTCCGGCAGTTCATAGACCCTCACTTCCCCGCTCCTGTGCGTAATCAGCAATTGTCCCTGTGTATTTATCCGTACTGTTATAATATCTCCTCCATAATCAACAATAGCGGCAGCATCAGTGGTGGGTTCCCCGGCAAAGTTATAAGCCCTGATCTCGCAACCTTCCGGCAGCAATTCGCCAAAGCAGGAGAGAGTATCACGGTCTGCCAGCAGAAGCCTGCCAAACCGGGTGAATACAAGGAAAGTATGGTTATTAATGAACAAAACGATATAATTAATATCGTCGGGATCCTCGGCATTCTTATACTGGTCGTTGATATCAAACAATATTTCCTGTGGTAGTTCCGCTGTTTTCTCCATACCAGGGAAAGAGAATAACTGTATGGCTTCACTATAATGTGGTCCTGTAATAAATGTTTTCCCATCGGGAGAAAAATTACCGGCCACCCGGTCATCGCATTGCGTTAGCTCTTCTACTGTCATGGCTTCATCGCTGAAGGTAACCAGGTAGAAAGTGATACTGTCCTGGCCGGCAGGAGTTTCCACCAGGAATTTATTTTTATCCGGGGTGGAATAAAAATTATATGCGCATACCTGGCCGTTTTCCAGCGGGTAGCTATCCATGATAGTGAAATCTGATAACCGCACCCGGTGCAGTGTATCCTGTTCTTCCGGCGATACGAACCACATGAATTTTGCATCTGCAGAAAAGAAGCAGCCGGAGCCTGCGAAATGATACCAGGGGGCATGGTCATATTGCCAAAGCAATTCGCCGTTGTGGTCTGTTATCCTTACGGACGTTTCGCCGGAAAGCGCTATCAGACTGTTATCCGGGGAAGCTGATACTTCGCAGGTTACATAGTTGGTGGTTTGCGCCTGCAGATCTTTACGCCACACTTCCTGCAGGGAAGCATTCAGCCTGATCACTTCCGGCTTTGCGCTGAAGTTGAGCAAATACCCGCCATCTGCCAGCATAGCGATGCCGGCCGGGTTTTGTGGCAATGATAATTTATGAGAGATGGGTAATGATATATGCCTGAATGCTGCCATAATTTTTTTGCAATGAGCGCTAAAGATAAGATGGCTGCTCTTTCAAAAAAAATCAGCGGTAGCTTTTCAACCGGAAAAGCTACCGCTGATGAATACTTTCTATCACTGAACCGATGCCGTAGTGGTTATTCCATCCCGGAGGCGGTTAGCGTTGAGGTAATTGATCAGCGCCTCCGGGTGATCTGTTTGTACGCCCTGTATGCCCTTGCTCATGGCCGCCTGCCAGTGGGCCGGCCCTTCAGTGGGTGTTTGCACATCCAGCCATATGGCCACGTTATATTTCCTGGCAACGGCCATCATTTCCGGTGTGGTAATATTATCGAATACGGCTATACGAACTTTTTTCAGGAAGCTATCCAGTTGCTCCGGCGTACTGATGCCATCCGGCAGGCTGGCCATCAGCGGCACTTCGGGCGCTGTGCTGCGCCAGGCTTTGTACTGCTCTTTTTCATTGAGATATACGATCACCTGTTTTTCCATACCGGCTGCCTGCAGTTGCTTCCAGGTTTCAGGAACATCGGCGGCTTTAAAGTCGAGGTAAATATTCAGCCTGCCCTTACATGCCTGTAATGCTTCCGCAAAGGTAGGCACGCGGTATACTTTCCCATCGGTACTGCGTACCTGCAGTTGTTTAATTTCCGCCAGTGTGAGGTCGGCAACATTGCCTTTACCATCCGTCATTTTATCTACCGTGGCGTTATGCATAAGCACCAGTTGCCCGTCTTTCGTGGTGCGGAGATCCAGTTCGGCGTAGTCGGCCCCGCAGCGGATGGTTTCTTCAATAGCTGCCACGGTGTTTTCCGGCACCTGCACATGGTTGCCGCGATGTGCTACTACCACGAATTTATTTCGTGTAGCCGGCAGCGTTTGGGCGTAGGTATTCATGGCAAGGCAGCAGGCTGCCGCAAGGTATATGGCTGCTTTCATCAGAGAATGGCTTTGGTATCGGTCACGAATACACGCGTACTAACGGTATAGGTACCGCCGGTAGCATTCTGGTATTTCAGGTCTACATAAAAAGCACGGTAGCCATTGGAAGGCAGGGTAGTGGTCACTTTTACCTTCGATTGATGGGCCTGCCCCAAACTTTTGGATTCCCATTTATCATTGCGGAAATCCAGGTCGGAAGAATTGGCCGACCACAGGATCACATCCAGCAGGCGGTCGGAAGTAGCTTTGGCGGTAAGCTGTACTTTACCGCTGTGCGTACTGGTGGTCCAGCTGCAATCGGGATAGGCCTGTTTGCTCAGCGTCATGCCGAAGAAAGCGCTGAGTCCCTGGAATGCCTGTACTTTATCACCCAGATTATGACCGGCATTGGGTACATAGTTGATGAGGTTTTTACCGGGAATGCTGTCTATATAATTCTTGATATTATCTACTACCCAGTATTCATCGTTGGTACCCATGAAAATCATTTTGGGAATAGACAAATTGCTTCTGTAGGAGTAAGGATCGATCATGGTATTGATGGCCTGGCCTTCGCTGGTATGGGCCGCCTGGGGGATGCCCAGTTTTACGTAGTCTTCTATCTGCACACTATATTCTTTCCATGTTTTGATCTGGTAGTCCAGGCTTACGGGCATGTTCAGCACGTCAATCACCATGGGGGCAATGGCTACTACGCGGCTGTCGTTGGCGCCGGTGAGCCAGGTGGTCCATCCGCGTTTGGAAGCGCCGGATACCACGAAGCCATTCACCTTGCGGTGAAGATCTTTTACAGCAAACTCCTGGATCACATCCATGGCGCGCACGGCGCTTTTTACCATGGGGAATAACAGCGGCCAGTTGTAGTCGCCGTCTTTTTTGAACTGGTGAAGGGTATAGGAAATGAGGGCATCTTCCGTTAATTTACCAAACAGCGGCTGGTTGGGTGTTTGACGCAGTACCGCAGTGATAGCGTGGTTGATGGCCGCTACTTTTCCCATCTGCTGGTACAGTTCATCTTCCGGGCCATTCCAGTTGGGCATGCCTTCTTTTACGGAGCCGCCGGTGATGAACAGCAAGGCGCCATCGTATTTAATATCGTCGGGCACCAGGATGGTGAGTTGGTGTTTCCAGGTATATTCCCGCCATTGCTGCGAGGTAAGCAGTACGTTATAGCCTTTACCGTTAACTACATTGAAGGAATCCTTCAGTTCCCATTTGAACGAGGTATCCCCGTTGTTCAGGTAACTTTTAAGGGCGGTAGCGGGTGTTACTGTTTGCTGTGCAAAGATGTTTGTTTGGCTTAGCAGCAGCACAAACATGGCAGCGGCATTTAAAAGGAGTTGCTTCATATCCGGGTAAATTGTTTGAAGGGTTTAGTGAAATATAAGAAATTACCATGGTTTTCCGGTGCCCTGGATCACCCAGGGTTTGGACCATGGACTGTTTTTGCTGCCATTGGCGCCGAAAGAAGAATAGTTGGTTACCTCCAGCCGGCCGGCGGCGGCTTCCATGTTTGCTTTGTTCAGGTTACGTTCTTCCAGCATGTAATACAAACGTACCGGCAGCACCGGTCCTTTTGCGTAAGGGCCGGCATGCAGTACCGGGAAGCCGGTTCTTTTGTAATCGGCCCAGGCTTCGGCTGCGGCGGTCCAGCTGGCAATCCATTTCTGCACAATGATCTGTTCCTGTGTGTGATTGAATTTTACGGTTGGCTGCGCGAGATAAGCGGCAGCGCTGCTACCTACTCCCCAAACATTGAGCGATGCCTGTATGCCCGCGTTGTAGTGCGCTTCGGCATCGCCGGCGGCCCATCCTTTCATGGCCGCTGCTTCTGCCAAAATAAAATGTACTTCTGAGGCGGCAATGATCCTCGCTTTCAGCAGGGGGCCTTTCGGTTGCTGGTAAATATCGTTGAGCCAGGAAACATGCGGGTTGCGGGAAGCCTGGCTGGCGTCCGGACTGAGGTTATACACCGCAGGACCGGAGATGGCCGGCGGCAGCCCCACATAATTTTCATCCTGGTTAATATCATTGAGGGTAAGTCCTTTCGAAGTCAGCACATCGGGGGAAATGTATCTCACCTTCCGCGGCTCTCCTGCAATCACGGTGTCCGTCGCTTTATATACGTTGCCGGTGCCGGCTGGTTTGGTATCATCTACCAATAAAAAACATTGTATTTTATTAGCCCATACGCCCAACCGCGGATCATGTCTTAACTGCAATGCATTGACGAAAGTGGCGCACATTTTCAAACGGCGGTAGTTGCTGCTGTCGGTATCGTAAGCCACGTTGGCCGGCCAGGAATCCGCGTTGCTGTTGCCGGGAAACGACATGGTAGCATCTTCAGAACCATCTGTATTGAGGATAAGCGGATACTGCGCCGGATCGGCCACTATTTTTTCAATACCGGCCTTTGCAATGGCGGGCAGCTTCTCCGACAGCCGCATATAGTAGCGCAATGCCAGGGAATTGGCCATTTTACGCCACTTCACGGGGTCGCCCTGGTAGTACACGTCTACGGCGTCAATGGGGTTGGAATAGGCGCTTTTGGGCTTTGAAAGCAGGGTGTTTGCTTTTTCAAGATCTGCGAGTATCCCGGTGTAAATAGTTTGCTGCGGATCAAATACCGGCAGCGTGGTTTCGGGTGTGCCGTTTTCTCCCTGCAGGGCAAATGTGTAGGGTGCATCGCCCCAGAGGTCGGTGATGAGGCCAAAGAGCAGGGATTTCATCACCAGCGCTACGCCCTGGTGCAGTTCACTGTTCAGTTCCACGCCCCGGTTATACACCAGCTGGTTGTTCCGCAACACATCGTAATAGCCGGTCCAGCTGTTGGAGCCTTCCCAATCGTATTCGTTGTGGGCGGTGGTCCAGCCATCTTTCTGCGTATGCTGCATCACACCCGCCATATCCTGGTAGCCCAGGGTTACCAGCTGCATACCTGCGGTGGTGAGCACGGTAGACAATACCAGGTTGGGATTGGCGGTAGCAGGATTAGCGCCGTTGGGATTTTCGTTCATGCTGATCAGGTCCTTTTTACAGGCCGAAACCGATAAACAAAGGAGCCCGATGCAGAGTATAATGGATTTACGCACTGTTATCATATATCAGGATTAAAGAAGCTCTTAAAAAGTAACGTTCAGTTTTGCGCCCACGGGAATAGCCCAGGGAGTAACATTATATCTTTCGATGCCCTGTTTGAACTGCATGCCCGAGCCCTGCACTGCGGTGGAAGGCTGGTAGGCATTTTCGGGATCGATGCCAATCTTTGCAGCCGTCCACAGGATAATATTCCTGCTGTACACGGAGAAGCTGGCGCGTTGCAGTTTCGCGGAGCTGATCACCCGCTGCGGCAGTTCATAGGTGAGCGATACTTCCCTCAGCTTCAGGTACGATGCAGGGAATAAGAACGCCCTGGTAAACGACCAGGCAGTACTGCCGGCATAGGGAAGGGTAAGCGTTCCATCGTTGCCCAGGTTTTCCGTATAGCCGGTAGGGTTACCATTGCTGTCGTATCCCTTTGCCCTTACGCCGGGAATAAATACGCCGCCATAAGGCAGTACATACGGGCCATAGGTAAAGGGAAAACTGTTGTATTCAGGCGTGGGACCGCCAACCAGCGGGAAGTTATTGCCGGTAGGGATCACCAGCTGATCCTGGTGGCTCACAAGGTAATCGCGCAGTTCCTGTCCTTTCATATTGCCCGGGTTGGTGAGCTTATCCAGGAACAGTTGTGAGTTGCCATGTTCTTCCCCGTAACGGTAAGTTTGCGATACAAAATCGCCGCCGTTTCTCCAGTCGAACGTCATGTTCAGCGTAAAGTTCTTATAGGAGATGGAGGTCTGGAAACCCATGATGAAGTCCGGGTTAAAATTGCCGATCTTATTTTTTGTATTGATGGCGTCTATACTTTGCCATTTGCCGGTATTATCCAATATTGGATAACCGTAGTAAGGAGATGATTTGTCGGTAACCGTTACCAGCTGTGCATCGTATATGTCGCCGATATCTTCGCCTACATAGGTCCATGCCCCGCCTTTTCCTTCCTCCCACAAGGTGTAGTAAGGCATATCATCGGGCAGGGAAATAATGCGGGTCCTGTTGCGGGTAAAGTTAAAGTTCACATCCCATCTCCAGTTCCTGCTTTCTACAGGGGTGCCGCCCAGTGTTAATTCAATGCCCCTGCTTCGGAGCAAACCGGCATTGATGCTGCGGGAAGAATACCCGGAGGAAGGCGGTGTTTTTGGACTGAAGATCTGGTTCTTGTTTTCAACAATATAGTAAGTGCCGGAGAAACGGAGGCGGTTCCTGAACAAATTGATGTCCGTACCGCCTTCATAAGAAGTGGCTATTTCCGGCTTCAGGAAAGGGTTTAGCAGGGTGCCGGAAGTGGTAAGCCGCGGTATATTACCCCAGGCGCCTGCACTGCTGAGCGTGGCCACCAGTTGGTACGGGGATGCATCGTTACCTACCTGTGCAGCGCCGGCCCTTAGTTTTACCAGGTTAATTTTATCAGATGTAATATGCGCTATTTCATTCACAAGTACACTCAGCGAGGCGGATGGATAAAAGTAGGAGGCGGCATCCGGGAGGGTGCTGGACCAGTCGGTACGACCGGTTACATCCAGATAGGCCATGCCTTTGTAGCCCACATTCAGCATACCGTATACACTGTTCACGCCGCGTTCAAAAGTGCTGCTGTAATAGTTGAGGTTGGCGGGCGAAATATTCTGGATGGTATATACTCCCGGTGTATTAAGGCCGGTACCGTCTTTGGTGGAAGTAGTGGTGTTGCTGCCTGTTTGGTAACGCATATTGCCTCCTGCGGAAACGGAGAAGTCGAAATGATGGATCGCTTTTTTATAGGTAAGCAACACATCCATGTTCCGCTCATAATTATCAAGGTTGATGATACCATAGGCGCCACCGGGGTTATTCAGGTAGCTGTTGGCAATTTTTGTTTCCCTTTTTTCGCCATAGGTATCCAGTGAGTACCGTGCCATAAAAGTAAGGGAAGGCAGTATTTTCCAGTCGGCGCGTATGTTACCAAACAACCGGTCCCTTACAAACCCGTTCTTCACTTCATATGCCAGGAAGTAAGGGTTATTGAATACGCCGTTGTATTGGGTCCGTTGCTGTAGTCCTTCCTGGCCCGGCATCCAGTAGTCGGCCAGGTCGCGCACATCAATATGCGGGGAGATGCTGTACACCGCCTGCAATGGGTTAGCGCCGCGATCGCCCGCCGCGCGGTTGTTGGAGTTGTTGCGGCTGAAATCGATGTTGGTGCTTAAGCTGAACTTTGAATTTACCTGTAAGGCGGAGTTCAGGCTCAGTGTATTTTTATAGAGATCGGTATTGGGAATGATGCCTTTGTTCGACATGTTGGCGTAAGCAATGCGATAGGAGATCTTGTCGTTATTGTTAGCAACAGAAGCACCGGCAATGGTGGTAATGCCGGTGTTAACGAAGTTCTTCACGTTGTTCTTATGCGAAACGAGCGGCATCGGTATCTTTTTACCGTTGGCATCGAGTGGACTGTTCCATTGCACTTCTTCATAACCCATATCCAATTCAGCGCCGAAAGTACCGTCTACATTTTCCTGGATGATGCTACCAAAGGGATTCGTGAGCAGGTTGCCGCTGCGGGAAAAAGGAATGCCCGCCAGCTGACCGGAGCCGAATTTCGTTTGCCAGTTCAGGTATTTATATGGAATATCGAACACGGAGTTTACGTAGGCATCCACCGTTACCTTATTTACTTTCTTACCTGTTTTGGTGGTGATCAGTACTACGCCGTTACCTGCGCGGGAACCGTATAAAGCAGCGGCGCTGGGGCCTTTCAGGATGGTAACGCTTTCAATGTTATCAGGATTGATATCAGAAATGGCATTGCCATAGTCCACCATATTATCTTTACCTATCTGGCTGATGTTGTTAACGGTGTTGGCTACCGGTACGCCGTCTACCACAAACAACGGCTGGTTGTCGCTGCTGAGGGAGGTGGCGCCGCGTATGATCATGCTTACAGAGGAGCCGGTAGTACCGGTGGAGTTGATGGTAACGCCGGCTACTTTACCAGACATGGAGTTGAGCAGGTTTTCCTGTGGCATGCGGTTAAATTCTTTGCCACCCAGTTCTTCCACGGAATAACCCAGCGCTTTCTTTTCCCTTTTAATGCCCAGTGCCGTTACCAGCACCTGGTTTAACTCTTCTACTTTTTTTTTCAGTACCACCGATAAGGATAACCTGCTGGAGTCGTTGATCATATAGCCGCGAAGGGTATCGGTAGTGTATCCCATTTGTGACAGTACAAAATGATAAGGGCCGCCGGCAGGTAATCTGGTAAATGTAAAGATGCCTTTTTCATTGGTGACGGTGCTTGCCAGTACTTTGTTATCTGCATCTTCCATCTTTACCATTACGCCGGGGAGCGTTTCATTACTTTCATTCTTTATCATGCCAATGGCAGCAGGACGGGTATTTTGCGCCAGTACATTTCCGGGAGTTAATTGCCAGAGCAACAGTAACACCCAGGTGATAGTTGCGTAGCATGAATGCTTGGTTTTTACACACATAAAATTTTCATTTTAGGCAAAAGGAAGTCTGTGCAGCCTCATAGAGGTTGCGGGTGTTGTAAGTATGGGAAAATATCTTTCCGGGATTATTGTACTATGTAGATAACATCATCTTTCTGATTAATAGTAAGATTATTTAACGTACCAATAGTTGCCAGGAATTGTTTTAATGTTTCTTTGCTACTGTCGAATGTGCCGGTGAAATTCATGCCTGTAAGGCTGTTCTCTGTGTATTGAATTTTTACATGATATTTTTCGGAGAGCTGCCTGAAAACGCCCGCCAGCGGTTCATTGTTGAAGGTGATAATTTCGTTTACCCGTACAGGTGTTTTTTCCTGCCTGTTACTGATGACCGCATTAACTGTAACCATTTTCTTTTGCCGGTCGAAACGAAGCTCCTGGCCGGGCGCCAGGTACACATCTTTAACAGCGGCGTGTTCATGCTTTACTACCACTTTACCGCTGATCAGCTGTACCTGTGTAATGCCTTTCTGCTCCCATGCTGTTATTTTAAACACGGTACCTAATGCGGTGGTGCCTAACTGCCCGGCATACACGGTGAAAGGATGGTCTTTATCCGCTGTTACCCTGAACACGGCCTGGCCTGTTAAGTAAATATCCCGGTGGTTGCCGGTAAATGGTTCCGGGTATTTCACTTCGCTCTGCGGCGCCAGTTCTACCAGGGTACCATCGCTTAATTGCAGGGGCATCATTTTTTTCGTGTTGTTCATCAGAATGCGCAAAGGGGCCGTAGCAGCCACATTCACCGGCGCCGGTTTTACCACCGCCATTTTCTCTTCCGGGGAAGAACGTAGTATGCTCCACAGCAGCCCGCCGGAAATGAGCAGCACCACTGCGGCTGCCGCTGCATACCAGCGTTTACCGGAATGCTTTTTTTGAAAGGTATGGCCCCCGATCACCATCATCATCTTACCGGAAACAGCTTCCGGTAATTGTTCGCCGGTTTGAAAAGAATGCCAGCTTTCTTCTGTTAAATAAGGTTGTAAAGCTTCCGGATGTTGTGCAATGTATTCCTTTACCCATTGCTTTTCCTCCTCACTGCATTCATCCCGGAGAAACTTTTCAATAAGTATTGCTGAATGCTTCATAGTATGTATTCGTTTGAAAACAGTAAATCCCTCACTGCTTCATAT
>NZ_DATMTE010000343.1:0-4276 GCF_035564935.1 Chitinophaga sp.
CTGGAAGGTGTCTATGCTGATCTGAATGGCGATGGGGCCATCAATGAAAAGGATCTGTACCGCTATCAGTCTCCGGCTGCAAAATGGCTATTTGGCTTCAATACGCAATTGACCTATAAAAAATGGACAGCAGCAACGACCCTGCGGGCAAATGTCGGAAACTATGTGTTTAACAATACCAAAATGAACTTGAGTGCCTGGGAGACGCTGCAATATGTGGACCCGGCAATCAATAACTTACATCGTGATTATTTCAATACGGGTTTTCAAACAAGGCAATATTATTCGGATTACTATGTCGAAAACGCATCGTTCCTCCGCATGGAAAACCTTTCGGTGAACTACAATTTTGGCAAGGTGGGCAAGATCTCGAGCCTGCGTGTGGGGGCGGTGGCACAGAATGTCTTTATTGTAAGCAACTACAGTGGAATGGATCCTGAGGTTCCGAGTGGATTTGACAGTTCATTCTATCCACGCTCGCGGACGTTTTCGTTAAGCCTCAATTTGGATTTTTAAGCGGTACCTGAATAAAGATAAATAGTTGAAAAACAAATGAAAAGGATGAAAAAGATAAGAACATATTGTTTTGGATTGCTGAGCATGATTTTGCTGCTGCAGTCCTGCACAAAAGATTTGAACCAATACCCTACGGTGGAGACGACCTCTGAGTCTGTATATACCTCGGTGGATGGCTATCGGGCTGTGCTTGCCAAATTATACGGCTCGTTTGCCGTTGCGGGCAATGGCCGTGGGGATGCCGATCCGGATATGGCGAGTAGCACCGCCTCCTGGGGATACCTTCGGGTGTACTTTAACTTACAGGAGGTGCCCACAGATGAGGTGATCTATACCTGGGCCGGTGGAGACAACATGACCGATATCCAGTACATGACCTGGGGTGCTTCGGATACATGGGTGAATGCGATGTATTACCGGATTTACTATACGGTAGCGATCTGCAACGAGTTTTTACGGAACGCAACAGCGGAAAAATTAGCGGCTTTCAGCCAGGCTGAACAGGCTCAAATCACTGCCTTTGCGGCCGAAGCCCGTTTTCTGCGTGCATTAGCCTATAGCCATGCCATGGACCTGTATGGAAATGTTCCTTTTGTAACAGAAAAGGATCCGGTAGCGGCATTTTTCCCGCCAAGGATGACAAGGGGCGAGCTATTCGCATTTATTGAAAAAGAATTGACCGAAGTAGCTACGCTGCTGCCGGAAGCACGTCAGAATGAATACGGGCGTGTGAGCCGTGCTGCGGCATGGTCTTTATTGGCTAAGAATTATTTGAATGCAGAGGTCTACACGGGCACTGCGCGCTATGCGGACTGCCTCAATTATGCCAAGAAAGTAATCGACGGCGGATACGCCCTACATGGCAATTACAAGCAGCTGTTCAATGCGGACAATGATAAACGCACCAATGAGATCATTTTTCCGATTCAGGCTGATGTGGCGCATACGACGACCTGGGGTGCCACCACTTATCTGGTCAATGGCCCGATTGTAGGCAGCATGAAAGCATCAGATTATGGTGTGCTGTCGGGTTGGAACAGTTTCCGAACCTTACGTGAATTTGTCGCCTTATTTCAGGCGCAAGATAAGAGGGGGGATTTTTGGAAAAATGGGCAATCACTGGATGTGGAAGATCCGGGGGCGTCAAGCCAAGGCTACGGAATGGTTAAGTTTACGAATTTGAACGATGATGGCAGCTATAAGACGGATGAAGGATTGGTGAGCACTGATTTTCCGATGATCCGCTTGGCTGATGTCTATCTGATGTATGCTGAAGCGGTATTGCGTGGCGGTGGTGGCAGTGTACAGGAAGCGATTACGCTGGTCAACCGTCTTCGTGAACGTGCCTACGGAAATGGGGCTGGATCTATTGATCAGGCGCAGCTGACACTGGATTTTATCCTGGCGGAACGGGGCCGGGAATTGTTCTGGGAATGCACGCGCCGTACAGACCTGATTCGGTTTGGACGATTTACCGGCAACGTGTACCTCTGGCAATGGAAAGGTGGTGAAATAAATGGGCGCAGTGTGGATGCTAGATTTAACCTGTATCCAATTCCGACGACAGATATGAGCGCAAATCCCAATCTGGTACAAAATCCGGGCTATTAATGGTTGAATTTGGTTAACGAAAAAGAAATAGGCCAAAATTGGATATTCCATATGGCCTTTTAAAGATAAATTTTGACACATGAAACAATTGACACTCTATATCTTGGCATTGTTCTTCGTGGCCTGTAAAAAGGAAGGTGGAATGCCTGCCGTCACTGACATCAGGCCAGCGGTGTTGCACAGTAGTACGCAGGACCTTACCTTAAAGGCCACGGATCGAAAAGCTGTCGCGCTGCAACTTGTATGGGATGAGGCGATCTTGCAGAGTGCGGCGCCAATGCCGCAGTCGGCGCTGAAAAATAAGATTGAGATAGCTGCTGACGCTTCTTTCTCAACCCTTGCCAAAAGCATTGAACAGGAGGCCAGTGCAATCAGTTATACCCATGAGCAGCTAAACAGTCTTGTATCGGGTATGGGATTTGTACCCGGCGAGAAAAAAGCGCTTTATGTCCGCATTGCCTCGCGGCTCGGAGCCAATACGGATTGGCTTTACAGCAACGTGGTCTCCATTGCGGTTACTGCTTATGCTCCCATCCAGGAGGCTGCTTATCTCTATCTGGCGAATAAGGAGTTGAACCAATTTTCTTGGAAACTGTGTTCGCGCAAAGAAGATGGGTTTTACGATGGATTTGTGCGACTCGATCAATGGTATAATTTTTATTTCACAAACGAAGAAAGTGCAAATGCTTCGCTGATCTATGGTTCTTATCCATTGGACGGCAGCCAATATATCCTATATAGCGGGGCAGACCGTTGGAACTGCTGGACGAGCCAAGGTGGCTACCTGTACCTAACGGCTGACGTCAATAAGATGAGCTGGAAGGAAACTTCCGTGGAGTCGCTGGCAGTGACCGGTGATTTTAATGGTTGGAGCGCTACGGCCACTCCAATGGCTTATGATCAGACGGCAAAGGTATGGAAAGCGACAATTACAACTACGGCCGCCGAACAATGGGGCATTAAAGTATTGATCAATGGCAGCTGGACCTGGTTTTTCGGTGCAGCGGAAGGTGAGGGCAACTGCGCATTGTATACGGCTGATGGAAGTGGATTTGCCTACGATAAGGTGGGTACGCATACCCTGATTCTTGATCTAACTGATCCAAAGCAATTTAAATATCATGTGGAGTAGTCTTTTAGGCTATAACACGCTAAAAAAAGGATGTAATGAAAGCACTAAAAATAGGGATGGCACTAGGCTTGATGGGTTTGTATTTTGGCCTGTCAAGCTGCAGCGACAAGGATAATCTTGTACCTGCTGAAAATACAACGCATTTGGCCAAAGGCGCGGATGTCAGCTGGATGACGGAAATGGAGGCTGCCGGTGTGCAGTTTTTTAACGCCGGGGGGACAGCGGTGGACGGGCTCAAGTTACTGCATGGACTGGGAATGGATGCGGTACGTCTGCGGGTATGGGTAGATCCCGAACGTGGCTGGTGTAATCAAAATGATGTATTGGTCAAAGCACGTCGGGCCCACCATTTGGGGATGCGTCTCATGGTGGATTTTCATTACAGCGATAGCTGGGCGGATCCGGGGCAGCAAACAAAACCTGCGGCCTGGAAAGGATTGTCATTTGATGGCTTAAAGAAGGCCGTAAGCGACCATACCACTGCGGTATTGCAATTGCTGAAGGACAATGGTATTGAGCCGGAATGGGTACAGGTGGGTAATGAAACCGGAGATGGGATGCTGTGGGAGGAAGGCAGAGCTTCGGTCAGCATGGCCAACTATGCCGCTTTGAACAATGCGGGCTACGACGCGGTGAAGGCTGTTTTTCCAGCGGCTAAAGTGATCGTACACCTCCATAACGGCTACGACAATGCGCTGTTCCGCTTGATGTTTGATGGGTTGAAAAATAATGGCGGAAAATGGGATGTGATCGGGATGTCACTGTATCCATCAAAAGATAATTGGAAAGAACGTAATACTGCCTGTATCAGCAATATCAAAGATATGATCGCACGCTACAACGCGCAGGTAATGATCTGTGAGGTGGGCATGAGCTGGGATGAGGCAGATACGGCCGAAATCTGGCTCAACGATCTTTTCAGTGCGGTGGAGGCAATCCCCGATCATAACGTGCTGGGCATATTTTATTGGGAGCCCTTGGCGCACAATGGCTGGAATGGTTATACCTTAGGCGCAT
>NZ_DATMTE010000344.1:0-8168 GCF_035564935.1 Chitinophaga sp.
GGCACAATACCCAAATCTTCAAAGAAGCCGCGTTTCTCAGGCGCCTTCAAGGATCATAATGTGTCTCCTAAAATGTCGCACCCCGCACTTTCAATTTTAGAACCGAATCGACAAAAACCTGAACAGAATTTAAGGGAGATATTTTATTTCTTCGCACGACTCCGGCTTCAGTAGCTGAAAACGGTCGTGCCTGGTCCTTATATATTACCGGGCGCATGCGCCCGATGAAAGTATGGAGGCTGTGGTAGGTTACATTAAAAACATTCACTAAAATTTAAATAAGTTCTACAAAAAAACGTTATGAGTAAATTATTTTTATCGTTGCTGGCAATTATATCTTTCCAATTTTTATCTGCCCAGCAAAATCTTCTGACCAAATTTCCAAAGGGATCTGCGCCCGGCGAGGTGGGCAAACGATTGGCTTACCACTTCGTGGACGGCAGGCATGAACTCTATGCAGGAAGGTACATTCACTATGCTGAAGTTTGCAGCTGGAACGGTGCTTTGGACTATGCGGTAAAAACAAAAGACCAAAAGCTGGTGAAGCTCCTGCAGAACAAATTCGAACCCTTGTTCACGCGGGAAAAAGTATTACTGCCTCCCATGAACCATGTGGACTATAACATGTTTGGCAGCATTGCGCTGAAACTCTACCAGGCAACAAAAGACGAGCGCTATAAGAAAATGGGACTGGCTTATGCCGATTCCCAATGGGAAGTGCCGAAGGATGCGAAACCGGACGAAAAAGCCTGGGCGGATAAAGGGTATTCATGGCAAACGCGCTTGTGGATAGACGATATGTATATGATCACTGTTGTACAAATCGAAGCCTATAAGGTAACCGGCGACCACAAGTATATTGACAGGGCGGCAAAAGAAATGGTACGCTACCTGGATGAGCTGCAACGCCCGAACGGACTTTTTTACCATGCCCCGGATGTTCCCTACTACTGGGCAAGAGGAGCTGGCTGGATGGCAGTGGGTATGCCCGATCTGCTGCTTGAGCTGCCTAAAGATCACAAAGACCGCCAGCGTATTATGCAAGGTTATGTTACTATGATGAAAAGTCTGAAAGAGCATCAAAGGCCAGGTGGAATGTGGAACCAGCTTATTGATGAAGCAGACTTCTGGCCGGAAACATCCGGCACTGCCATGTTTACTTATGCATTTATTATAGGCGTTCAGCAAGGATGGCTGGATGCGGCTGAGTATGCTCCGGCGGCACAAAAAGCATGGACCGCCATGGTTTCTTATATCGATGAACGCAATAATGTAACCGAAGTTTGTGTTGGTACCGGCAAAAAGAATGATAAACAATATTACCACGACCGTCCGCGTAATGCAGGCGACCTTCACGGGCAAGCACCTTATTTGTGGTGCGCAACCGCACTTTTAGGGAAATAGTTTTATACTGCCGTTGGTGTTGGCGGCCCTGCACAAAGGCAATAACACCAACGGCTTAGCTTTGAAGTTCCGTTTTCCTTTGCCTGTGATTTAATAGTTCCCCCTTCTACACGCCTTTATTTTGGAATGATTCGACAAAAAGTTGAATAAAACGTACCAAAAAAGAATTTTTACTTCGTACTACAATATTAAAATTAATGATCATCCACGAAGATAAACCACGTAGATAGGTGTGTAGTCCGCATAAAACTCCCTGGTTCGCGCCAACGAATATTCCACTTATGAGAAGCTTAAAACATTATTCCCTAAGGCGAACTGAAGTAAAAGTACCGTTGGCACTGCATTTCAGGCATTGCATCAGCAAATAATGAACCTCCCGGAAGAACGCAGAGGTATTCATCTTCATTGTAACGAACTCCCCTATCAACAGTACCTGGATGAGCATAAACCAAATACTTGCTATTATAAATTTCATCGCGATAACGACTAACTGATCATTATGGAAAAAAATTATACAAAAACCAAGAAAAGCCAGGCCTCTTCTTTGTATGAAAGGTTCTTTCTGCCTGGATTATTCGGGGCCTTACTGTTTTTGCTGTTTCCCTTTTGCGCCCATGCACAGCAACAAACCATAACAGGCCGGGTTACCGACTCCCTGGGTAATGGAATACCTGGTGTTACCATTGCCGCCAAAGGAACAACAGTGATCGCAAAAACGGATGTATCGGGTAATTTTAGCATCCAGGCCGGCAAAGGAGTACCCCTGAGAGCATCACACGTAAGTTTTATCAGCAAGGAAGTAACACCAAACGGAAAGCCTTTGGTCATTATCATGCAACAAGCTACCAACGACCTGAACAATGTGGTTGTGATTGGTTATGGCACCATGAAGAAAAAAGACCTTACCGGGGCGATAACTTCTATCCGCCCGAATAAGATTGCTGATGAGAATCCTAAAACGGTTCAGGACATCATACGCGGAACACCGGGCGTGAGCGTAGGTTTTGATCCTTCTGCAAAAGGAGGAGGCACCATACGGATCCGGGGCCAACGCTCTGTGTATACGGATGGCGGGCATAATGATCCTTTACTGATACTGGACGGTATGATCTTTTATGGAGAATTGTCTGAAATAAATCCCGATGATATTGATCAGATTGATATCCTTAAAGATGCGTCTGCCGCCGCCATTTACGGGGCAAAATCAGCTAACGGGGTGCTTATCATCACTACAAAAAAAGGAAAAAAAGGAAAGCCTACTGTTAACCTGACCACCAATTTCGGTCTCTCTGATATGGCTGCAAACAGGAAGGTTTTTGGTCCCGATGGCTATATGCAATACCGCCAGGATTGGTATACCGCGGCTACCTATGGCATCAATTCAGCAACAGGGGCTTATGAACCCTATATATCAGAAACAGCAACAGCGGGTAAATTGGGATATTATGAAATGCCTACTGATGAAATGTTGAATAAATATGGTATCACCATTGACGAATGGAGAGACTATTCCACAAATACAAGTAATTCAACTGATAATGAAATCTGGGCTAAACGGTTAGGTCTTCAATTTACAACATTGGATAATTACCTGAAAGGTAAAACCTTCGATTGGTATGACCATAGCTTCCGTACCGGTTTTAACCAGGATTATAACCTCAGCGTATCCGGCGCCAGTGACAAAATGAATTACTATTTCTCCGCAGGCTATCTGTCTAACCAGGGAGTGGTTGTGGGTGATAATTACAGGGCTGTACGCTCCAACTTAAAAGTGGACGGCAAGGTCACCGACTGGCTGGATATTAGCGCCAATGTAAATTTCCAGGACCGGTCCGATGGAAATATTGCAGTTAACTGGGGATCACAGATCATTAATAACAGTCCCTTTGCATCCTACAGAGATGATGATGGAAACCTGGAAGTACATCCTATGGGCGATGAAATGACCGCCAGCAAAGGATATAATTTTGATTTCAATAAACAGTATATGAAACTTGAAAGAGGTTATACTGTTCTGAATACCATTCTTTCCGCCAAAGTAAAACTACCTTTCAATATCAAGTACTCCTTTAATGTTTCTCCCAGGTATCAGTGGTATTATAACCGCTATTTTGAATCGGCGGAACATCCTGACTGGCTGCCAATTAGCCGTGGTGTAGACAGGAACTGGGGAAAACGTTTTGACTGGTCTTTAAATAATACCATCAGCTGGGAAGAAACTTTTGCCCAAAAGCATAAAGTAAATGTAACCCTGGTTCAGGAAGCAGAAGAACGGCGGTATTGGAGCGATGTGATCAATGCCCGCAATATTTTGCCAAGCGATGCGCTGGGATTCCATGAAACTTCCACCGGCGATCCTCTTTACAGCAGCTTTAATACTGACGACTCCCATGAAACTGCTGATGGTATGCTTGCGCGGGTGTTTTATTCGTACGATGACCGTTATATGTTAACAGCCTCCGTGCGTCGCGACGGCTATTCTGCTTTCGGCACCTCGAATCCCCGGGCTACCTTCTTTTCAGCAGCTTTGGGCTGGACATTTACCAATGAAAAATTCTTTAAATGGAATGTATTGAGCAATGGTAAATTGCGCTTGTCTTATGGCCAAAACGGGAACAGGTCGCTTGCCAATCCCTATATTGCATTGGCCAATCTTGCCAATGGCGCAACCACCCAGGGTTACGTAGATGCCACCGGCAATTATATCCAGTATTACTATTTAAGAATTGACCGGATGGCAAATCCTCATTTGCAATGGGAAAAAACTACCGCATATAATATCGGGCTGGATCTTGCTTTCCTAAATAACCGGATCACCGGTACGCTCGATTATTATTACATGCCCACAACCAATATGATCATGAGCCAATCTTTGCCTGATTTCTCCGGGTTTACCAGTATCACTACCAACTTAGGTGAAGTACAGAACAAAGGCTTCGAAGTTTCAGTCAGCACACAAAATATAAGAACGCGCGATTTTAGCTGGAATACCACTTTTGGATTCTCTAAATATAAAAATACGATTAAGCATCTTTATTACCGGTATGAAGATGTGTTAGATGCTAATGGAAATGTAGTGGCCTCAAAAGAATCTGATGATATATCCAACGGATGGTTTATCGGGCAATCGGCCAGTGCCATCTGGAACTACCGCGTAACGGGGATATGGCAGGTAGATGAAGCAGCTGAAGCTGCCAAATACGGCCAGCGGCCCGGCGATCCTAAGGTAGCAAACAATTACACGGAGGATGATATTAAAAACGCTGATGGTACTACAACAGCAGTTTATAATAATAAGGACAAGGAATTTCTGGGTCAGACCACACCGCCTACTATGTGGTCGTTGCGAAATGATTTTACCTATAAAAACTTCAACTTCTCATTCAATATCTATTCTTACTGGGGCAATAAAAGCCTGAGTACTTCTTACCTGAACCAGGACAATGGTGTTTCGTCGGTTACGTACAATGCCAACACGTATGAAAAAAACTACTGGACGCTTGATCATCCCAATGATTTCTTTGGGCGGCTGGATGCAAGAGGCCCTTCCGGAGTTGCGGCTCCCAACAGGATATTCGATCGTTCTTTTATCAGGCTTGATAATGTAACAATTGGTTATGCAATGCCACACAAACTTATTTCACGCGCAGGGATTGAAAACCTGAAACTATATGCTACGGTTCGCAACCTGGCTGTATGGAAAAAAGACAAGAACTGGAATTACTGGGATATAGAAACCGGTGATATTGCACCCAGAATTTACACATTTGGATTAAACGTGACATTCTAAACATTTACACATGAAAAACAGCTATACAACAAGAATTTTCTTCGTGGTGATTGCATCAGCAATGATTGCCTCCTGCAGTAAGAAATATCTTAAGCCAGATCCTTTATCTTTTTACGAACCTGAAACTACTTTCTCCACCAAGTCGGGGCTTGATGCTGCCATAGCAATGTGCGACAAGCATTTGCGAAGCTACTGGAGCTACATTACAACACGGGATATTTCAGTACCCATTAACAGCGAGTATATGTTGTCGGACATGGCGGTATCCGGTAAAACAGACGACGGAGGTATCTTTGCAGATGTGGCCACACGCCTTACACCAACAGACGGCATGTACACCAATGATGTGAACATGCTGAGCTATTTCTGGGGAGAAACTTATAATGGTATTAAGTATGCCAATACAATTACCTCCTATATTGATAAAGTTCCCGATCTGAATGAAGCTACAAAACATGAATATATTGGCAGGGCCTACTTTCACAGATCATTCCGTTACCTTGCTTTATGTTTCCAGTTTAACAATGTTCCATTGATAACGCAGATCCCATCTACTCCCAAGCAAAACTATAAGAGTACCAGCCGGGAAGCTATCCTGGAAATGATCACCCAAAATATGGAAGATGCAGTGCAATGGGTGCCTGATCAGTCAAGTATGGCTTATATAGGAATGATCAACAAAGGCGCCTGCCGCCAGTTGCTGATCAAATGTTACCTTGCCACCGGTCAATGGGACAAAGCTATTGCGCAAGCCGATTCGTTAATTAATACTTCAGGGTATTCATTAATGACATCTACATTCGGTACGTTTGAAAGCCCGCTGGAATCTACCTGGCATATTACACGAAACGTGATATGGGACCTTCACCGCCCTGTGAACAAATGTATCATGTCAAATAAAGAAGCCATTCTTGCTATGCCCGACCGTGATGGTACGGATGCTGCCATAAAAATGCGTACCATGCGTAACTGGAGCCCGATGTGGAATATTTCTACGTTAGTTTCACCCGCCGGCAAATTTATGCAATGCTACGCTACATCAAGCGGTTCTTACCGGGCCAACGTGGATTTTAATTCGGCTTTAGGTCGTGGTATTGCCATGATCCGTCCCACCTATTTTGCACAAAATGACCTTTGGAATGTAAACGGAATTAATGATACCGCAGATCTGCGACACAACAGCAGGGTGGGCAATTGGGCGAGAATGGATTCCATGAAATATAATGACCCCTCAGATGCGTTGTATTTCGGCAAAAATCTGAGGCTCTACAATGGCAACAAAATTTTGTGTACCGATACCGTGCGTAACTGGTTCGATTGGCCGCATTACAAAGTTTTCGCAAATGATCCTGATCATATTGGTAACCCTGCTAGTAATAACAACAGAGGCGGTTCGGCCGACTGGTACTGTTATCGTCTTGCCGAAACCTACCTGCTTCGCGCAGAGGCCGAGTTTTACAAAGGAAATATCGCCGCCGCTGTGGCAGATGTAAATATTGTAAGACGAAGAGCAAATTGCCAGCAATTATACACTACTGTTACGATTGGTGACATTGCTAATGAACGTGCCCGTGAATTATGGATGGAAGAATGGCGGCACATGGAATTAAGCCGTATGTCGTACAGCCTGGCATTAAGTGGCAAACCAGATGAATGGGGAAATACCTATAATGTGAATACGCTTTCAGATAACAGTTATTGGTACCAGCGCATACAGCATTACAGCAATTTTTACAACAAAAACAAGGTAACCGTAAAGGGCAGATCCTATACCATAGCACCACACAATATCTACTGGCCAATTCCTCAATCGTCTATCGACGCAAATTTGTACGGAAAACTGCGCCAAAACCCTGGTTATAACGGTTATGCCCCAGGTGTAGAAATGTGGACGAAATGGGAAGATGCTGTTGCCGATGAGGTTAAAAATTAAGCAGCTTTTGCATTAGTATCATTGCCAGGAGAGCAGGCATCGCCTATTCTCTTGGCAATGAATCAAAATACTCATTGGGCGACATTTTAAAATACTTCTGAAAGTTGCGACTGAAAAGGCTTTGCGAGCTGTAACCTATCATCTTTGAAATTTCGTAAAATGAAAATTCATTCCTGGCAATTAAATTGGCTGCTTTTTTAAGACGCGTAATGTCAATTAATTCTTTGGGAGACAGCGAGGATAAGGACTTGATCTTTCGATACAATGTAGTGCGGCTCATGAACATGTGTTCGGCCAGCATATCAATATCAATATTCGGGTCTTTAATATTTGTTCTGATGTATTCATCCAGTTTCTTCAGAAAGGCTTCATCCGTTTTTGAATGCGCCATCACCCTTACATCCTCAAAGGGAGAGCTGGCAAAATGGTCCTTTATTTTACGGCGGTTTTTAAGCAGGTTGGCAATCTGCACCTGCAGCAATTCTGATGAGAATGGCTTTTGTATATAGGCGTCGGCCCCTACCTCCAGTCCTTCGATGTGCGCCTTATACGTGTTTTTTGAAGTTAATAAAATGATGGGAATATGGCAGTATTCAACATTGGATTTAATTAGCCTGCACAGCTCAAACCCGTCAATTCCCGGCATCATAATATCCGATATAATAAGGTGAATAATTTCCTTGTCTAAAATATTTTGTGCAATCTCCCCGTTGAGTGCAAGGTGCAACTGGTAGGAATCTCTCAAAACCACAGATAAAAATTCCAGGATATCTTCGTTATCATCAATAATAAGAATACTTTCGGTCATACTATTTTATCTTTTTCCAGCTGCTTAACTGAAATTCAAATTTCTGATGTATGGGCAGCCGGAGTTCAAATATAACTAAATCTGTTTCGCCGGAAATCAATCGCAGTGATCCGTTATGCAACTCTGTGAGCGATTTGGCCAGCGATAGCCCGATACCGGTTCCGGGCTTGTCATTCCCACGTACCCTTACAAAGGGTTCAAATATCTGATCTTTAAACTCTTCCGGTATGCCT
>NZ_DATMTE010000345.1:0-3019 GCF_035564935.1 Chitinophaga sp.
TCTGAAATCAGCAACCCCGCAGGGTTTCATATACAGTTCCGGTATAACGGGCACGGCTATCTGCAACAGATCATCGACAGCAGCAACCGCGTGCTGCAGGTAACCACAGATGAGCGGGGCCGTATTGAATGCATTCATACCTACAATGAAGCCACCCGTATTAACCTGGTGCGCTATGCATATGATGAAGCAGGAAATATGGTGAGTACCACCAATGCACGGGAGGTGAGCAAATACTTTTTTTACAAAGGACATTTACTGGTAAGGTTAACCACCCAAACAGGGATGAACTTTTACTGGGAATATGATGGCAGCGGGGAAAATGCCCGTTGTACACACACCTGGGGAGATGAAGGCATACTAGAATATCATGCAAGTTATGAGAATGGGAAAACGACCACTACTAACAGTCTTGGGCATACCACTACTTACTTCTATGACGACCGTAACCTGATCAGTAAAATCATAGACGGTAACGGGGGCGTTATCCTGCAGCAATATAACCTTTATGAAGAACTGGAAGTAATCACAGACCCGGCAGGGAATACCGTGAAGTTTGAATATGATGTGTATGGAAATAAAGTGAAGGAAACCAATGAAAACGGAGAAACTACCACATTTCATTATGATGAAGCGCAACGGCTGGAAGGGATTAAAACACCCGCCGGCAGGAAACAGCAATGGGATTACAACGAAAAGGGATTACTGGAAAGAAGAAGGACTATTGATGGAAATATAATCCGGTATGGGTATACAGGCCCTTATCTCACAAAGATCACTTACAATAACGGACGCATTTTCAGGCTGGCGTATGATGAACAGCATAATCTTACCCGGCTCATTTCACCGGAAAATGCGGAGTTGCACTGGAAGTATGATGCACTGGGCCAGTTAGTAAAAGAGGTCACGGAAACAGGTTACTGGTACGAATATAATTATGATGCTTCCGGGAATATGATCCGCATGGAAGAAGCAAATGGTAACATACAGCATTTCAGTTATGATGCTGCAGATAACCTGGTGCAGGCGGCAGATGGTCAGCGTGAAGTTAAATTCAGCTATGGTCCGCTGGGCATATTAACAGGAAGGAGCCAGCAAGGCGTGCATATCCGGTTTAACTATGATAAGGAATTGCAGTTGCGCAGTATTGCCAACGAAGGCGGAGAACTGTACCGGCTGGAACAGGATGCTAATGGCAATGTGATCAATGAATGGGGCTTCGATGGTGTGCATAACCACTACGAACGGGACGTGGCCGGAAGGATGAAAAAGATCATTCGTCCCGATAACCGCTGGACCATTTGTGATTACGACGGCGCCGGTTTATTGGTACGGGAAGAACATTATGATGGCAGTGTAACGGCTTATGGATATAACAAAGACGGTTTGCTTACAGGCGCTTTTAATGAAGATGGCGCCATTACCATTCAACGGGATAACTATGGCCGTGTAATAAGCGAGATGCAGGGCGCTTATGCGGTAACGCGGCAGTATAATGAATGGGGCGACCCGGTGCTTGTGGAAAGCAGCCTGGGAGCTGCTATCACGTTAGAACACAATGAAGCGGGACAGGTGGAAAAAATGCAGGCCTCCAACGGGTATGCGGATAGCTGGCAGGCACAGTGGAAACATAACGAAAGCGGGCTGGAGATATTGCGGCAGCTTTCAGGCGGAGTAACCGTGGAAACGCAACGCGACAAAGAAGGAAAGATACTCCGGCAATCCATTGGCGTACATAAGGCAGAACAAAGCCGTATACGGTACGATTGGGATAGAAATACACAGCTGCGGCGTATCGTTAATGAAATGAGCGGTGCGCATACGCAGTTCGCATATGATCAGTTTGATAACCTGGTGAGCGCCAGCTATGGCCAAACGGGAGGAACAGTTGCCGAAACAATTTACCGGGTACCTGATAAGCTGGGGCATCTTTTTAAAACGGCCGCGCGGGAAGACCGCGTATATGGTAAAGGTGGCCGGCTGCTGGAATGCCCGGATTATTTCTATTACTACGACGGCGAAGGAAATCTTATTTTCAGGGAATTTCGGCACAACAGTAACCCTGCTGCAGAAGATAAACGCCCCTGGGCAAAAGCAAATAAAATTGTGCTCAATGGCAGCCATACAGGCTGGGCATATGAATGGAAGGCAAACGGATTGCTGGGAAAAGTGATCATCCCCAGCGGCGCAGAAATTGTTTTTAGCTATGATCCGTTAGGCCGCCGTATTGCCAGGGTAAATAAACGGAAACAACAGGTAACCCGCTGGCTTTGGGATGGCAATGTACCCTTGCATGAATGGCAGTATACCGGCGATTATCCCCCGCATTTGCAGGCCGAGGCAGATGGCGCATTAGAGATGGAACAGGAACCCGTAGAAAACCTGGTGACCTGGATATTTGAAGAAAATTCTTTTGTTCCCTGCGCCAAACTCACCGCTAATGGCACCTATAGTATTGTAACGGATCACCTGGGCACACCCACACATGCTTTTGACGCTTCAGGAAACAAGGTATGGGAGCGGGAACTGGATTGCTATGGGAAAGTGCGGCAACTGCATGGTGATAGAACTTTTTGTAATTATCTTTATCAGGGACAGTATGAAGATACGGAAACAGGATTGCGCTATAACAGGTTCAGGTATTACGAACCGGAAAGCGGAATGTTTATTTCCCAGGACCCGATTAAGTTAGCCTCCGGCGAGTTCAATCTTTATGCGTATGTGCGTGACCCCAATACATGGGTAGATGCCTGGGGATTGGAAGGGGCGGAAATGATAAGGGTATATCATTACACAAGCGTGGATGGGTACAATGGTATTATGGGAAGCGGCAAAATTAACATGAGCGACCCGGGAAAGAGAGGAAAAGGGTCGATATCCGGAAAACCCAAAGCCGTGTATGTAACTACCATGTCGCCTGAAGAACTGAAGGCCTCTAAAGCCAGGGGACAGATGGGCTTAACCAATGAAAAGAGTCAGCGTTATATATCTTTTGAAATTGATAAAAATAAAGTGAAGA
>NZ_DATMTE010000346.1:0-1712 GCF_035564935.1 Chitinophaga sp.
GGCTCGTTTGTGACACCATCATTAAGTGTTACAAAAACCTATTATGTAACAGCCTATAACGGCGTTTGTGAAAGTCCGAGATTTCCTGTCAATGCTTTTGTATATCCTGCTCCTTCATCATCTGTAACCCCGGCTGCCGCGAGTTTGTGCGATGGGGTAATTGAACTGGTAGCAACAGGAAGCAATTCCGGAACTACAGATACGCTTTTCTACGAAGACTTTGAAGTGTCAACATCCACGTTAATGATGTTACAGGATTATGGTTCCTCTGCTAACGAATACTGGTATATTGAGGAAAGTCCAAGTCAATACATCAGTTACGGAACGATAAGTTCTGGAAGCAATTTCGGAGCAATTGACTCTGCTTATGATTTAAATGGTTTTTCAAATAATGCACTAACTATGAGTGCGGCAATCAGTACTTATAATTATACCTCATTGGCCCTCACTTTCAGGCATTATTATGACTATGATAATTATCAGGCTCCGGACCAGGCTATTATTGAAGTCAATACGGATGGTGATTTAGATGGAGTCTGGACAGCAATACAAACCTATACCAGCGACCAGGGAAGCCCGACAAATTTTGCCACAGTAACGATTAACCTTTCGGCTTATATCAATCAGCCTAACCTTAGAGTCCGCTTCAGGTATTATTCTGGCTGGAATTATGGCTGGAATGTTGACGATATCAGAATTACAGGAACTTCAGTTCCTTCCCCTGTAGCATGGACTCCAATTGCCGGACTGTATACTGATTCCGCTTTAACAATTCCTTACACAGGTGGAAATATTGCAACGGTGTACGCCTATCCGGATGCAGCCCAAACCTATACAGCCACTGTAACAAACGGTTCAGGATGCCAGGCAACCGATACGGCAGTTATTTCCGGAAGTTCTAACATTTGGAACGGGACATCCTGGAGTTCGGGAACAGCACCGGTAGCCGGAACCGAAAAGATAATCTTTAACGGAAATTATAGCTCAACAGGCGATATTTCAGGATGCCTGCTTCAGGTAAACAGCGGTAATGTGGTAATTAATGCAGACAATACCGTTACTGTTGCAAATCAGGTGAGAATAAATCCTGCAGCTACATTTACATTAGAAGATACAGCGAGCCTTCTGCAAACTGCGGGAACAACCAATACCAATATTGGCATCATCAGGTCAAAACGCAGAACGCAACCGGTAAAAAGGCTCGATTTTACATATTGGTCTTCTCCTGTTGCCGGACAAACATTGTATAATTTGTCGCCAGCAACAATGGCAGATAAATATTACAGCTGGAATCCGGTCAGCCAGGCATGGGTGACGCACATGAATGGAAATGTAACCATGACAGATGCAAAAGGTTATATTGTGAGAGCGCCACAGAGCTTTTCTACTACATCGGCGGTACAATACGAGGCCATATTTCAAGGAGTGCCGAATAATGGCGATATCAGTATTCCGGTTTATGGAAACACCAGCACTTTGCCGGCAGATTATAAGTGGAATCTGATAGGTAATCCGTATCCGTCAGCAGTAGATTTGGACGAATTTCTTTCTTATGCCAATAATGTTGCTGCATTGGATGGAACAATCTATTTGTGGACGCACAATTCAGCGCCAAGTAATGCCGTTCCGGGTGATCAAACCTATAATTATACGGCAAATGACTATGCAACTTACAATTTGTCCGGAGGTGTGGCCACATCACCGGCAACTCC
>NZ_DATMTE010000347.1:0-9812 GCF_035564935.1 Chitinophaga sp.
GGTTAACTTTCCGCAGGGTGGCAGTATCCCATACCACGTTATCAGTAGGCGCCAGCGGTTTCATATGTAGTAAACGGATGCTGGGATTGTTTCCGCATCGCCTGTCCGCAACATTGCTGCTGAAAGGCGCTCCCTGTGATACATCCCTCAAAGGGTTGTTTCCACCGCTTCCCCTGTGCAATACAGTTTCCTGTAACGCATCCTTCAAAGGAAAAGCCATATTGGATTGGCCCGAACATATCCATACTTCACCGATCATCACATCTTCCAGCACAACCACTTTACGCCCCGTGGAAACCCTTACCTGGTATGGACCACCGGCTTCCATTGCCGGAAAGGATATTTCCCAGTGTCCCTGCGCGTCAGCGTGTATACGTTTACGTTGTATGCCGGTGTACTCAGCGTGTAACCGTTCCCGTTGCATGGTTATCGTTGCTGCTTTTCTTAGTGCTATACCTGCGTATGACCGTTTACGTTGTCCCAGCAACTCCACGGTTACTTCTTCTCCTTCATCTGCCATGCCATAAAATTTCAGCGGCTGCCGGCGTTGTAACACCATGTGAGCGGAAAAAGGCGTAGCCAGTTGCAGGCCGCCATAACTACCGGTGATACGGCTATATACTGTTTGTGCAATAATAGCGGCCCCGGTGGTATCGGGATGTAAAGCATCTGCGAATAATTCAGGATGCGCATACAGCGGGGCATGCAAATCAACCAGTCCTACATGTGCAGCCTTTGCTACCTGCTCAATTGCCTCTTGTATTTGCCAATACCAGTTGCGGGTGCCTGATTTAAAACGGGGATGCTCATGGAATACAGGCGTTAGCCTGCAGATGAACACTTTTACTTCCGGGTTTACACGGCGGATGGTATCAATGAGTGCATGGTAATCCGGTATAAACTCATCCCGGTGATCGGGCCAGTCGCGCGGATCAGTGTCATTCAGCCCCAGGTGGATAATCGCTATATCCGGCGCAAAGCGCAACATCTCCGCAAAGGCGGCGGTAGTATCATATGGCCGGTGACCGTTCTTCAGCAAGGTGCTTCCGCTTACGCCAAAGTTCTTCACCTGGTAACCGGCGCCCAGCAGCTGTTGCAGCCGGGCGGGATAACTGTTCATTTCCCGGTTGGGCAGGCCATATCCGTAAGTAACGGAATTACCTATGCAGGCCACTTTCAGCGGCTGCTGCCTGCTAAACACGGGGCTGTTGCAAAGCCACAGCAACACGATCAGCCAAACCTGTTTAACACTGTTTACTTTCATGAGGAATATACCGTTAAACCAGTGATGTCTTTTCCTTTTCCTGCCAGCAACAGGCTGCATATATAACCGAAGAACATACAGCTCAGCAGCCCGGTGAACGCATACAGCAACAGGTGTATATGCGTAAAATACTGTACCCCCAGCTGGGTAATACAACTGATCAGCATTCCTGCTACCACACCCGGGCCATTGGCCTTTCGCGTAAATATTCCCAGCAGGAAAACCCCGCCAATACAACCGGTGAATAATCCCAGTATGGTATTGAACTTGTCCCACAGGGAGCTTATTCCTTTCTGCGCCATATATAAGGCAATACCTGTAACAAAGATCCCCAGCAATAAGGTGGCCAGCCGCGCAAAAAATAAGGTCTGTTTTTCGTTTACCCCTGGCCGTAGTTTTTTATAAAAATCAGTAGTAAGTAAGGTAGCAACGCTGTTCATGCTGGCTTCGGTGCTCGACATGGCGGCCGCAAAAATACCGGCAATCAGCAACCCGGAAATGCCGGGCGGCAGCTGGCTTACAATATACCACGGAAAAATATTATCCGGATCGTTGAGCGAAAAATTGATCTGCCCGGGCTGCTGCCTGAAAAACAGGAACAATAGCGTACCCAGGCTAAAAAACACCAGTGTGGAAGGCAGCGTGAGCCAGGCGCCCAGTTGCAGGCTTTTAGCAGATTCCTCCGCTGTTTTGGTAGTAAGGTAACGCTGTACCGTGGTTTGATCAGTGCCATAAGTAACAAGATTGATAGCCAGGCCGCCAATCAGTACCACCCAGAAAGTGGGCTGCGTAAGGTCAAAGCTCATATCAAATACCTTCAGCTTATCGTACTGCAATACCGTATGCCATTCCTCACCGGCATGATGCAGGTGAAAGGGAATATACAACAGGCAGAATAAAGCGCCACCAGCCAGGATCAGTACCTGTATCACTTCCACCCAGATAACGGCTTCTATACCGCCCTTCACGGTAAAGAAAATGCTGACTGCGCCAATAAGCAGTATGCAGATGTTCACATTGATACCGGTTACGAGGGTGAGCGCAATACTTGGCAACAGCACTACAATTCCCATCCGCCCCAGCTGCAGCAATACATACAACAACGACGCCACGAGGCGGGAACCATAGTTAAATCGCCGGTCAAGATATTCATAGGCTGAGGTTACATTCAACCGCCGGTAAAAGGGGATAAAGAAACGGACAATCACCGGCATGATCATGATAATGGTCATGAGCATGAAAAAGTAGGTCCAGTTGCTGGCGTAGGTTTTGGCAGGGATACCCATAAAAGTGATGGCGCTGAGCTTGGCGCCGAAAATGCTGATACCTGCCGCCCATTGCGGGATACGCTGCCCTCCTTTAAAATAATCGGCAGTAGTGGTTTGATGTGCAGTGAAAAAATACCGGGCTACGGTCATGAGCAGAAAGCACGTAATAAGCACGGCAATATCCGGCCATGAAAAAAACTGCTTCCGGGATGGTGTGCCCTGTGTAATAGCGGGAGTACGCACACCGGCTCTTACTTCGCCCGAGGGAATGATTATATCGTTGCCCCAGCGTACAGCCGTGGTAGTTACCTGCGCGGCAAACGGCAGTGTATCTGTGGCAGTCCATACATCAGTGATGGTATTGTATAGCAGCACCTCGTTACTGAAGCCGGGATGGCTTCTTTGCAGTATTGCTTTCTCTTCGTTGAGGCGTTGCCGTTTTACCGGGTCCGGTTCTTTCGCGGCAGCGGCTATCAGCGCTTCCACGCGGTGAAAGGTGTGCCCTTTATCGCCGCCAAACAGCAGCAGGTAACTGGCGCCTGTAGCGATGCCGGTACCTGCTGATAACGCATAAGGTAAAGGAGCGCAGGCATGCCATTGCCCCGTGGCCGGATCATACCTGTTCACCTGGTTGTACAGGTTGCTGGTACCGCCGGTATTGTGTTTACGCCCGCCTGCCAGGTATAAACAGGCATGATCACCGTTGGACTGTGACAGCAAAACGGCATGTGATACCGGTTGTGGCAGTAATGGCAAAACCCTCCATCCTGCTGCCGGTTGCTGCATATCCAGGCTTAAAAACTGTGCGGAAACTCCGGCCGGAGTTTCACCCCCGGCGAGGTACAACGTATTATCCTGCACGGCAAGCGCCGCATTGCTTACCTGCTCCGGCAGATCCGGCAATGCAGTAATGTGCAGTTTACCGCCATGCCACTGCAGCAATAGTACTTTTTGTACAGGCCCCTCCGTTGTTTCTCCCCCGGCGCATACTACGCCCAGCGGCGTACTGCAGCTGGCGCCATAGGCAAGGGGAAACGGCAGGTGATATACCTGACCGGTGTTAGTCACATTGCCTTTTTCATCTTTCCGGAAAATATATACTTCGGTATAATACTTCTTTTTTCCACCTTCCCAGGGCATACCGTCCGGGAAATTGGCGCCACCGCCAATCATCAGCACCTCTCCGTGGATACCGGCCACAGCGCCTGCCAGTCCCGGTTGTGGAACGCCTGCTACAGCAGGCGGCAAAGTAGCCGCCTGCTGCCAGTTGATATGGTTCATTTTCTTTTGCTGCGCCATCATGCAAAATGCAGATAAAAGTATACCGGTGATACAGATCAATCGTTTCATATTACAGTTCCCCCGCTTTTTCAGACGGCGGCTGCACTGATTTGTACTCATCAAACGCTAACGCATGTACGTCTTTACGGAATAACTCAAAGTCGGTGGCGCTCATATTCTTTACTGGCAGGCGGAACTCACCACAGTTGATGCCCACCAGTTTCATATAGGCCTTACCGGTAGCAATGCCGCCGTATTTACCCAGTAGCCGGATCATGTCTATCGACTGCTGCTGCAATGCCTGTGCAGCAGCGAGGTCGTTGTTTTCAAAGGCATGGATCAGCGCATGATACAAAGGAGCGGCATAATTAAAAGTGCTTCCTACCGCGCCTTTTGCGCCAATAGCCAGGGCGGACAACATATTCTCATCCCTGCCCCAGAGCATGTCGTAGCGACCGTTCTGGTAACGCATACACGACAGGAAATCCATGAAATCTTCATGGGTGTACTTAATCCCTGCAAAGTTGGGGATCTGCCCGTCTACAGCCTGCAAAAGATCTGTCATGGCATAATTGCCACCGGTAAGCACAGGGATATGATAGTAGTAAAACGGCATCCCCGGCACGGCTCCTGCTACTACCTTGCAGCATTCTGCAAGCATTTCTACGCTGGCCGGTTTAAAGTAAGAGGGCGCTGTAAATGAGACCGCATACAGTCCCAGGGAATACGCGTGCCTGGCCAGTTCCACGCAATCGGCAAGAGAGGTGCCTCCCACCAGTAGCATCACCTTAAACGCAGGATCTTCTTTTGTACAGGCCGCCCAGGCTGCCGCCACCAGCTTTTTCTCTGCGGTGGTCATCGATACGCCCTCCCCGGTGGAACCGCAGATAAATGCACCTGTCACCTTGTTTTGTTTGAGGAAACGATAATATTGCGGGATCACGTCAGGATTTAATGCGCCGTCTGCATCCATTGGGGTAAACGGTGCGGCAATCAATCCTTCCAAATGCTGAATCTTCATATACTGATTTTATAAAGTACGATGTAATGATGTAAATGCTATCTGCTAAAATGCAGGATAGCCCGGGTTTTGCACGAGTGCACGGTTATTGGTTAAAGACGACCTGTCGATAGGCCAGAGCAGCTTGTACGACTGCGACGGCAATACGGTAGTATGTTCATACACATAGTTATCGCCCATTCTGCGGAGGTCATACCAGCGTTTGCCTTCAAAAATAAATTCCAGCAGCCGCTCGTGCAGCAATGCCTCTTTAGGATCCGTATCAATGGCCTGGTTGGGATATGCCAGCGCCGGTGCATAATTGGCGCCGTATGCACGCTGTCTTACCAGGTTGATTTCCGTAGCCGGATTTTCGCCCAGCGCAACTTTGGCTTCAGCAAGCAACAGCAGCAGGTCGGCATAGCGGTATATGGGAAAATCGTTCGTATACTGGCGGGCGCCTGCATTCTGTTCTCCTTTATATTTGGAAACAAAAGCACCGGCTATCACATAATCAGCGCCCGCTTTGCTGTATGCAGGTTGGATGGTGGCCCACTTGCGGCTGTCGGTATCACGGTACCGCCTGAACGTAGCAATTTTCACCGGCGCCCGCAGCAAGCCGCCCCAGTTGTCGGTGGTTACGTTAAACTGCCGGTTACCTACAGAATCATAGAAGTTGGCGATCAAACCTGACTGCGGTACAAAAGACCCCGGCACAAACCCGATAGTAGCTTCATTCAGGGCATACCTGCTGGCGAAAATAATTTCATTGTTGCCTTTCCCGGAAGAAGCAAAAACATCCGCAAAATTGTTCAGCAGGGCAAGCGAGGGAACGTTGGTTTTTATATCCGTTAACGCTGCTTTCGCAACGCCTGCATCCGTGGCGCCACCGCCGCGATAGCTGGTCCACAGGTATACTTCCGCCTTCAGCATTTGCGTAGCGGGCTTTGACCAGAAGCCTTTGTTGCTCCTGAAAGAATAATCTGTACCGAAGCTGAGCGCAGAACTATCGATATCGCTTTTAATTTGTTTCATCACGTCCGTCTCGCTGGCTGCCGCCTTCGCAAGATTGGCCACATCAATGGAAGTAAGCGGCGTTGTTTGCAATACTACTTTACCCCAGGAGCGCAGCAACTGGAAATAATAGAAAGCACGCATGCCATACGCTTCTCCGAGGTAATAGGCTTTATTGGCAGCGGATACCGGGTTGTTGCCACCCAGCTTTGAGATCAGCAGGTTAAGCTGCGCGATGTTTACATAAAAGTTGCCGAAGTTGCTAACCCCCGGCTGATCAAGATCAAGGGTTTGTAACCACATGCGCTCCAGCCCCTGCGGGGCTTCGCCGGTAAAGCTGGCGCCGCCGGCAATTTCGGATCCATAAATATCTGCACGCATTTCGCCGAGCGATTGCATGGCCCCATTATCAGCCCTGAACTGCGCGTGTACGCCTGTTACGAAAGCATCAAACTGTTCAGGCGTTTTCCAGAAACTTTCATCGCTGATATTACTCACCGGCGTAAGATCCAGTTTATTGGAACAGCTATTGAATAATACGGCTGCTCCTATGATGGCAAGCAGGATGGTGATATTCTTTTTCATATTATAATGCATTTAAAATCTTAGAAAGAAACCTGTACGCCTAACACAACCGACTTAGGCGTTGGGTAGGTACCCTGGTACACACCGCTGATAGCGCCGTTGCCATCTACCGGCGGCTCGGGAGAAGGACCGCTGAACCCGGTGATATAAAAAAGGTTATTTAAACTTCCGTATATGCGTGCCTGTGAGAACACTTTTGTGCGCGACAAAAGCGTTTTCGGGAAGTTATAGGAGAGCGTAATTTCCCGGCAGGCCAGGTAATCACCTTTCTCATAAAAACGGCTGTTGTTACCATTCAGCACGGGGTTCGCATTATTGGCCCGGGTATAATTCTGTTTCGATCCGGCCACCTGGTCGGCGAAATATACCTTTGGAATATCCGTACTTGTATTGGTGGGCGACCACGCATTTTTCTGCATCTCCAGGTAATTAAACGTACCCTGGTAGTTACCCAGCGTACGCGAAATCAGGTCGTTGTATACGGTATGCCCGGTGGCAAAATCAAAGCGGCTGTAAAGAGAAAATCCTTTATAGGAAAGATTCGTGGAGAATCCGCCGGTCCATTTCGGGTAGATATTACCGAGATATACCTGGTCGCGGGAATCGATGGTATCATTCCTGTCTATATCCTTCCAGTTTACGTCACCCGGTGTAATGCGGCCATTGGCGCCGGCTACAAGGTTGGGGCCTGTTATTTTTGCAACCGCGTCGTAACGGTTGCCTGCTATATCAGCTACTTCCTTCTCATCTTTAAAAACAGATTCCTGCTGGTACCCGTAAATGGCGCCCAGTGTTTGGCCCTCCTGGTAACCGCCTACCCAGATCACTTTTCCGGATGACGGATCAAATACCTGGAGTCCTCCCTGGCGGTTATTTTCATTACCGTTATACGGCAGCTTTAATATTTTGTTCTTTACAAAAGAGGCATTGGCGGTTACCGTAAGGGTAACACCGCTTTTAGTATTCAGTACGTTTGCATTCACGGCTATCTCATACCCCTTATTCTGATAGGTACCAAGGTTAGTGCGGAACGTGCCGTAGCCAGCATAAGATGGCAGCGGGATATAGGTAAGCAGGTCGCTGGTTTTGCGGTTATAGTAATCGAACAATACGGTGATCCTGTTATCCAGGAAGCCAAGGTCTGCTCCTACGTCCGTGGTTTTACTTTTCTCCCATCTCAGTTCAGGATTTACGGGAGAAGTATTCAGGAAACCTGCCTGCCCGTTGTAGTTGGTTTGCAAACCGTATACGCCCTGCACTTCATACCGGCCAAGCCCTGCCACGTTTCCGTTCACGCCATAGCTGATGCGCGGCTTAAAGGTGGATATATATTTATTCAGTCCGGCGTTGGTATAAAATGCTTCCTGGTGCATATTCCAGCCCGCAGACATGCCCGGGAAAAAGCCCGACCTGTTCTTTTTCGGCAAACTGGAAACGGCATCCTGGCGGAACACCATGGTAAGCAGGTAACGCTGATCGTAGTCGTAGTTCAATCGTCCGAAAGTAGATACGATGCTGTATTGTGAGCGGGTGCTGAAATTAGTACCGGGTGTAAATACCGTAGAGGCGTTGGCGGTAGGAATATCATCTGTAGGCGCGCTTTGCCCTGCTACCTGCATGGCGAGCGATTTCACCCCGAAATATTCTGCCCCTGCCATCAGGTTCACATTATTTTTCCCGGCAAAGGAACGGGTATAGTTGAAGATACCGTTGTACTGCTGCTGGAAATCCCTTGTCATACCGGCTATAGCATCCCGTTTGGTGTTGCTGAAAGAAGGCGGAGTGGCAAAGATGTTGGCATAGGTTTGGGTGGCCGACTGGAACGACTGGTTTACTTTTTCTTCCAGGTAGCCGCTGGCGGTGCCTTTAAAGAACAGTCCCGGCAGGAGGTCCCATTTTGCGGCGGCGTTCACGCCAATCCGGTTTGTTTCGGCTGACCGCTGTAGCTTACCAAGCCAATATAAAGGATTACCATCAGAAGCGGAGTTGCCGGGATTAGGTTTTGTTTTAGCGTCATCCAGCCAGGGATTGAAAGTGGGCCATATGGCCATGCTCCTGTAAAGGGTATTTACATCGCCCGCAATAGCGCCGGTTTGGGTAGCAGTAGAAAGGGTAATGCCTGTTGTTACTTCAATATTGGGTTTTACTTTATAAGACCCGTTGAGATCACCGGAGTAACGTTTGTAGCCGGAGCCTACTATCACACCATCTTCTTTATAATAATCGAAGCTGGCAAAATATTTTCCTTTGTCGTTGCCCCCCATTACGTTCACATAATGATCCTGCGTATAAGTGTTCCTGAATACCAGGTTTTCAATTTCGCCGCCATGATCTTTGAAGATGATGGTGCCGCCGTAGGGATCTCCTACCGTATCCCAGCCCTGGCCCAACAGGGAGCTGTTGGCCGTGTTGTAGGGACGGATATCAAAAGAAGCCAGGTCGGCTGCATTGGTGGAAAGGCCCAGGCCACGGGAAGAATTTACCTGTGCCAGGGTTCTGCCGGAATTGAAATAACCGAGGCGGGTATAATAAATGTAATCCTTTGCATTCATGTACTGGTATCCCTGTCTTTCCTGGTTATAGCCGCCGGTGAATTTGTACGACACCTGCGCGCTGCCTGCTTTACCCTGTTTGGTGGTGATGAGGATAACGCCGTTGTTGGCCCTGGCGCCGTAGATGGCGGTTGCAGCGGCATCTTTCAGCAGTTCTATGGAGGCGATATCTTCCGAGGCCACATCATTATATGCCCGGATGATTCCATCAACAATCACGAGCGGGGCGCCGGGGGTATTAATAGAAGCGCCGCCGCGCAACACCATTACAGGGGAAGCCCCTGGCTGGCCGGTTGTGTTCACCACCTGTAAACCGGCCACTGTTCCCTGCAGGGCACTGCCTATATTGGAGCGCGGGGCATTGGCCAGTACTTCCTTATCCAGTTTGGCAATGGAGCTGGTTACATTTCTCCTGCTTTGCGTACCGTATCCTATCACTACTACTTCATCCATTTGTTTTTCACTGCTCTTCAGGCTGATGACCAGTGTTTGGCTGCTCCCTACAGGAACTTCCTTTGTTTCGTAACCGATATATCTCACCAGGAGAATGTCCTGATCGCCGGCGGTAATGGTGAAGGTGCCATCGGCGGTTGTTTGTGTGCCGGTATTCTTTCCTTTAATACCGATGCTCACACCTGGTAAGGGCTGTTTGTCGCCCTGTGAAACTACTTTACCGGATACCGGTCTTGTTTGTGCCTGGGTGTGTACCAGGGGAAATACACCGGCTATTAGTAATAATAGCGGGATAAGGATTACATTTTTCATAACTTTAATTTTGGTTGCATCACGTATTATGTATGACATAATAAAAGTAATAAAAAAATGGAACCTGCAAATATTTTTTTACT
>NZ_DATMTE010000348.1:0-6362 GCF_035564935.1 Chitinophaga sp.
CCTGGGGCCCTACTGCAGCTACTATGCTGCTGAAGCCGTATGCGAAAGACTGGTTCCGCTTATCTGCAAGGGAAGAAAGTATAAAATAAACTTCGGTTTTAATAATACAGATTTATTTAAAACAGGGAGTCGTTTTTAAAACGGCTCCCTGTTTTTTTTGTCAGGGTGTATAAGTAACATTACTGTTGTAAAGAATACTTGAAACACCGGAGAAATACACATGTTTATCTGTACTGGTGAGGTTGTACCACAGGTAAACGCCGTAACCATTGTTCTTCGTTTGTGTAGCCAGTGAGTTGGCCGTACTCTGGCTGGTGGCCTGGATATCTACTGCTGCGGGCCCTAACTGCGCCTTTGTGAGGCCGGCTACATTGGGTACGGAGTAACTGCCGTAAATGGCATTCCAGCTGTAGTTGGCAAAGTCGCCTACTTTTTTGCCACCCCACGATAACCTGGAAGCAGCGGGACCATAGTAATAGAACGAGATGATCTTAGTGGGCATCAGTTTGCGCAGTTCATCCACCAGCATCACGAAGGAGCTGTCGTTTGGCTGCGTGGTGCCATTGTTGCCATATTCGGCGTACTCATCATCAAAATCAATTCCATCCAGCCCGTAGTAGCTAACGGTATCGCTGAGCTGTTGTGCAAAGGCCCGTGCAGCGGTTCTGCTGGTAAAGTTACAGAAGCCTGCGCCCTGGTGGTTACCAAGGATGGATAGCAATACTTTCATCCCCTTATTTTGCAGGGGTACAATTTGCGTGGCCTTGTTCGCCAGCACGTTGGATACATTGGGGTTGTTGTACAGTACCGCTTTGTGGGTGGTGGTATTGTAGTTGATATTGGCCGCAAAAATAATGGCAATATCAAACAGCTGCTGCCCACCGGTGGTTAACGTGTACTTGCCGGTGTTTAATAAGCTGTTGCTGTTTACTTCCACATAACAAACGGAAATGCCGCCGGCTTTGGTAACGGTTTCCACATGCGCGCCGGTAGTGTTTTTACCGGTGCTTCCTGGAATGCTGTTGTTTTCTTTTTTACAGGCGCTGAAGAAGAAGGCGGCGCACACCACTCCTGCGGCCAATAGCCGTAGGGAATGAAATTGTTTTTTCATACTGGAATGAATGTTTAAATGATCAGGAAATCAGGGTTCAAATTTTGGTTATGGGTTTTCCGGTCTGGTGGCTCTTATAACAAACGTATGCTCAGGTTAACTTTGAATATCAGTATTCCGGCGGCCTGTGGGTGGCAGGCCGCCGGAAATTAATTTATGGCTTCTTATCCCACCAGAGACGGGTACCGCCGTCATCAACATCACCCAGCAACTTTACTGCGTCCGCCACCGCAGCAGGATTGGTGTTGTATTCATTTTGTGGGAATGGCAACCTGCGGATCTGTATATCTTTATCTATAGCGCCTCCGCTATTGTTGTTCACTACCGTAAACAGCTTAGGATAACCGGTACGGCGAAACTCCGTCCATGCTTCCTGTCCTTCAGGAAACATCGCAATCCATTTCTGCGTCATGATGCGTTCTATTTTGTCCTTATCAGTGGCGCCTTCATTCCACTTAATAGTGATGGCAGACGGCTTACCATTGTTATTAGCCGGATTCTTAGGATCTGTATAGGCATCCGGAGTACTCTTATCATCAGCCAGGTAACCCGGAGCGCTTACCTGCCATTGCGCCATGGAGGTAGTAACGCCTTGTTCATACAGTTGCTGTACGCTTCCGCCTGCATTGCTCCAGCCTTTTAAAGCTGCTTCTGCACGCAGGAAATATACCTCTGCAGCAGTCATTACCTGCATGGGTGTTTTCAGGGTAAACGCCGGAGAGGCGCCATCATCCGTATTCAGGGAAGAATAGGTTTGGTACTTGGATTTATCTACCAGGCTGCCGATGCGGATACCTTTGTATTCTCCTTTCAGGCCGGTAGCCGGATCGGTGGCTTTATCCATATATCTTGAAATCCTCGGGTCTTTGTAACCAGACAGGTAACATTGAATAGAAGCGCCGATACGGATATCTGCCCAGTTTTTCGCAATAAACACCAGCGGGTTGGTAAAGTCGCCGGTGATCTTTACGGTCATGGCGTCTGCATTATCTGTAATAACACCGCCGTTAGCAGGATTTAACGCTTTCTCGCCTTCCGTTTTCGCGGTGGCAGGATCTATGTTTGAAATGTGCATAGCCAGGCGTAAACGCAGGGAGTTAGCAAAACGCAGCCACTGGGTGAAGTTTCCGCTATACACTACATCAAAAGAAGAGAAATCAAACGGAAGCGCGGTTCCGCTGCTGATCTGTGCACGCAAACTGGCAGTAGCATTGTCCAGCTGTGTGAAAAATTGTTTGTACACATCCTGCTGGCTGTCGTAAGGAACCGACGACAAGCCCTCACCTACACGGCTATACGGAATTGGTCCGTAAATATCAGTTACACGACTCATGGCAGTAACCTGTACTATTTGCGCTACGGCCCAAACTGCAGGGAAGTTTTTATCGATACCACCTTTCTGCAGTTTTACTACCGGCGACATCACATTCAGATAACCTACTTTGTAAGCCTCTCCATTCCAGCCTGGCACCAAACCATAATTCGTGTTATTGGAACTGCTGAATGGGTTGGGTGTCATAAAATACCCGGAAAAACAATCTGCATTCAGGTTCTGCTGCACCTGGTAGGAGTTGGGATCCCCACCGCCGGAAAAGTTGAGAATAGACATCTGGGCAGATTTAAGATACAATCCCAGTGAGTTGAAATCTGCGCCCAGCTGAGCGTCAGTGATGCCGGTATCGTCAGTGTTGTAACGTTCAAAGTTTTTTGTACAGGCACTCATCCCGGTTACCAGGGCTGCAGTAGCTACCAGTAAACCTGATCTGTAACGCTTCATTTTATTATACAGTTTCATCGTTTTCAGTTTTTCGGTAAATGATTAGAAAGTGGCATTTACAGTAACGCCATAGCTGCGGGAAGCAGGCAACATAAATACATCCACACCACTAAGCCCGTTGGAAGTAGACATGGTTTGCTCCGGATCAAACGGCGCTTTCTTAGAGAAGTAGAACAGGTTACGGCCATTGGCAGATACTTTCAGTGCCTTCACTGCATTACTCTTCAGCGGAATCGTATAACCCAGCGAAGCTTCTCTTAATCTAACGGTAGTGGCACTGTACATGTATTCGCCGGAAGCACCGGTTCTGCCGCCTACTACATTGTACCATTTCTGGGCATCTACGGTAGTAACAGGTTGTCCGTTTTCATCTACACCGTTTATCTTCACACCACCTGCATCACGCGCTGCACCGGAAACAGCGGAAACACCGTAACCATCCATTACCGATTGGGTTACAGACATCACCTGTCCACCGAATTTGCCATCTATCAGGAAAGACAACGTAAAGTTGTTATAGGCAAAGCTGTTGTTCCAGCCCAGTTGCCATTTGGTATTAGCATTGCCGAGATACTGCATCTGGCCGCCAGCCAGGGAAGGAGCGCCGTCTTTAATCATCACACGGCCCTGCTCATCACGGTTTAACACGGTGCCGTAAATGTCGCCAAAAGAGCCACCCACTTTAAACTGGGAAGCATAGTTGGCGCCGGTGCCATCGCCGGTCAGGCTGAAACGGTCCACAAAAGGCGATAGGGAAATGATTTTGTTGTCGTTTACCGCATAATTCAAAGCGGTATTCCATTTCAGTTTGGTATCGCGCAGCACATCATACTTCACCATTGCTTCCACGCCCTGGTTCTGGATATCGCCGGCATTAATAAAGTAAGTATTGAATAAAGTGGCGTTAGGCGCCGCAATTTCCATCGTTTGGTTAGTGGTATTGGTCTTGTAGTAAGTTACATCCACACTTAAACGGCTGTCGAAAAAGCGCCATTCTGTACCTAATTCCAGCGACTTGGTTTTTTCCGGTTTCAGGTTGGTAAAGGGCGCCTGGGTTCTCACAGATATGTTACCGCCTGTGATCAGCACGTTGTCCGGTGTACTACTCTGGTAAGCCAAAGGCGAATTACCTACAATGGCATAAGATCCGCGGATCTTACCAAATGTAATTGCTTTAGGCATCTTCAGCAGCTGGCTCAAGATCACATTTAACCCGGCAGATGGATAGAAGTAAGACATCTGGTCGGTAAATGCCAGGTTTGAAGCCCAGTCGTTACGCGCTGTCAGATCGAGGTATGCCCAGTCTTTATATGAGATATTCACACTCGCAAAAACAGATTGCCACTGGCTGTGTTTCTCCTGTAAAGTGCCGGAGTTACGTGCATTCAGCGATTTCATGTTTTGTATAGTGAATATATTCGGGAGCCACAGTCCTTCCTGTCCTGCCACCAGGTAGTCGCCCTGCGTTTTCACATCACGGATGCTTCCACCCACCAAACCGGTGAAGTGAAGATCATTGGCCGGTATGTTAAAGTTGGCGATCAGGTCACCATATTGCTGTGTAGTCGTGTTGTTGTTATAGTTAAAGCCACCGTTACTGGAAGCGAGTGTGGTTTGCGTACCTGCATATATCTTTTGTTCATATACATCGGCAATCCGGTCAATGCTTCCCCTTCCCTGAATATTTAACCAGCTGTTGATATCGTATTTCAGGCTGGCATTGGCAAGTACCCTGTTCCTGTTAAGGGTGTTGGTGTTCCGGTTGAGGATCCACCAGGGGTTTTGCTGAAGATCTTCAGAAAAAGGCCAGTTCTGCACCATCAGGTTGTTCCGGGCAGGATCAGGCAATTCATAATTATCCCTGTATGGGCTGATATCCACACCACGGGGAAACAGGTACAAACCGGTAAGCGGGTTGAAGTAAAAGCCTGATAAAGGGGTGTTGTCAATTTTCTGCGTCATGTAATTCACATCAGCAGAAGCAGTCAGTTTATCATTCAGGAAATGTGCCGTTTCTTTGAAGCTCAGGTTATGGCGAGCCAGTTTATTACCTGCTTCCAAACCCCGTGCAGAGGTATTGGCGTAGGAAAAATAAGTTTGTGCCTTTTCAGATCCTCCTGCCAGACTAATAGCATTGGTGAAGTTATTTCCCGTCTGGAAAAAGTCGGATACGTTATCTGCAGCACCGTTGATCTTACTGCCCCAGCTTTTCGTACTAACGTCGGCTGACTGCCCATAGTTATTCTGGAACTTTGGTTTGTAAGCAGCCTGGCTTATGTTGAAACCGGAGGATACATTAATAACCGTACGACCAGCCTTTCCGCTTTTAGTAGTAACGATGATCACACCATTCGCGCCCTGGCTGCCATAAAGCGCAGCAGCAGATGCGCCTTTCAATACGGAGATACTTTCAATATCTTCCGGGTTAAGGTTGGAAATAGGGTCACCGCCATCGTAGGAAGAACTACCACCATAAATGCTGGTGGGTTGGGTGGAGATGGTATTGTTCATCGGCACTCCGTCAATTACATACAATGCCTGGTTGCTGCCGAGTCCTGATTTGCTGCCGCGGAGGATCACTTTGGCGGAACCGCCCACGCCGGAAGCGCTGGAGGAAATAGTTAAACCCGCTACTTTACCGTTCAGGGTATTTACCAGGTTGGCGTCTTTGGCTTTGGTAAGTTCCAGTCCGTCCAGTTGCTGGGTGGAGTAGGTGATGGATTTCTCCGATCTTTTAATACCAAGGGCGGTTACCACTACCGCGCCCAACTGGCTGTCCTGGATATCCAGGGTTACCTGGATGTTGGGGTCATTACCCACAGTTACCTGTTTGGTTTCATAACCAATGATGCTGATGATCAGCACATCGCCCGGATTGGCTGCCAGGGTAAAAGTTCCCTGTACATTGGTAACTGTTCCTTTATTGGTGCCTTTTACCTGGATAGATGCGCCTACCAGCGGCAGCCCCTTGGAGTCAGTCACCTTGCCCTGTATATCAATAGCGGCGATGGCGGCTTCGGCAGGCGCCACTGCTTTGGCTTTCGGGCTGATGACGATCGTTTTGTCTACAATGTTATAATTAAACAGTTTGGTATTCAGGCAGGCATTCAGTACCTCGGCAAGGGAAGCCTGGTTCATATTCAGGTTTACCGGCGGGGCCTTCTCCAGTAATTTCTCATCGTAAACAAATTCATAACCTGTCTGGCGGCTGATGCTGTTGAAAACATCATAGAGGGGAAGACGCTTCCCTTTGATGGTAACAGACTGAGAGAATGTTTTGGCGCTCAGATTAAGGGTGAATACCAGCGTGAGTATTGCAGTTAATCGCATAATCAACAGTAATTTTCTTTGCATACGTCCTCCTTTCCCGGGGACTTTGCAGGTACCAAGTAGTTCCATACTTTTGTGTTGTTGGCTTAATAATTCAATTTTCTAATCGATTCAGGGAGTTGGATTGCCTTCTATCGCCGGGAG
>NZ_DATMTE010000349.1:0-1743 GCF_035564935.1 Chitinophaga sp.
GTTAACTGATTTGCATGAAGTATCTCTTCCGTAAATTCCAGCTTTGTGCTCTTGAATTCAAAAACTTCACACAGATATGTATGGCCGGCTATCATGTATAAAAGGCGCATATATGCGTAGCACCCATTTCCTATGTACATGCCTAATATATCACCGGGCTGAACTTCCTTGAATCGTATTTTCATATATTAGCAGGGGTTAATTTGAGAAGAGGGGGCATTTTTTAACCATTCTTCAGCTTTCTGATAGCCTTTTTCAAATGCACTGTGTCGATCTGCAGGCCTTGTGGTGCTATCGCGGTTGTAGCCTACCTTTTTATTTCCAATATTTCCTTTCCCGCAAGGGCATCCCCAGTTTCCGTCAAGAGTATCGTGATGCTCTATCAGTTTTTGTTCAAAGCCTCGAGCATCGCCATAAGTGGGTACATTACTAATACGTTTTAAATCTTCTCCAGTTTGTAGCCGTCCTGAATCACGATGTTGGCCTTGCCTAACATCCATGTCACCTGTTTGCCCAACATAGCCGACGACTCCGCCTTCTTTACAGATTGCATAGATATCATAGCCTTTCCCACCATTTGTATCTGTGTGAGGAATAGATTTAAGTCCCCATGGATCTTTCAATGTCAATGGGTTCAGTGCGAACTCAAATAAATTACTGCATCCCAGTACGCCGATAGGATCTTGCGATATAAATCTTCCAATTTTCGTGTCGTAATATCTGAAAAGGTTATAGTTCAAACCTGTTTCTTCATCAAATTGTTGTCCTTGCAAGCGCAGTGGCTGTTCGACGGATCGGCGCGGAGTTGCACAGTGACCTTGATTCCCCAAGCCCGCGCGCTGATCGGCCGATCATCGGTCCCGGTCCGCAACACGGTGCGCATGACCGCCTCGCCCCAGACCTTGTAGTCCGCCGCCCAGGCCACCTGGCCTTGCTCGTCGGTCAGCTCCAGCGGGGCACCGATCTGGTCGCATTGGTACCAGTAGGTGCTGTGTTCCTCGCCCGCTCCCTGGATGGTGGCCAGCGGTACAAAGCTGCCTGGCTCGTAGATGTACAGCGCCTGCCTTGCACCGCGTTGGCTGTGCACCGTGAGGTCGCCATCCCACAGGTAGTGGGTGCTGCCGAAGGCATCGCTCTTGGAGACACGCCGGCCCAGGGGGTCGTAGGTGTAGCGGGTGGCCTGGGTGACGCCATGGCGCGTGGTGTTCGATTCGATGAGCTGGTGCTCTGCGTTCCAGGTCAGGTCCAGCACTTCCTGGGTGCCGGCCTTCTGGTTGCCCCGGGTGCGGCGGGTGACGTTGCCGTGCACGTCGTATTCGAAATGCAGGTCCTGGTAGAAGCGCAGGCGATTGTCGCCGACCACGCCCAGGGTGGTGTCCACGGGTTAGCCGTCTTTGCCGGGTAGGGAGTCCAGCAGGTTGCCGGCGGGGTCGAAGGCAAACAGTTCGCGGGCCAGCGGGCTGCCTTGTGCGGGCAGGCTGGCGAGGATGCGGCCCGTGGAGCCGTAGCGGAAGTCCTGCGGCCGCGTAGGAGTCAGCCGTATGCTACGGTAGAGCTAACTTAATATCATAAGTAAACGGTTTATGTTTAATATTGGTTTGAAATTGTTAAAAAGTTTTTAATAATAGATTGTATTTTGCTCAATTATTAATCAGGCTTTTTATTAGGTCCGGATTAACGTCATTCGGAGAAACTCCAGCATTGTTTTGTAGAAATGGATCGGCTCCATTAATTATAAGAATT
>NZ_DATMTE010000350.1:0-1741 GCF_035564935.1 Chitinophaga sp.
GTTTATCCTCACCCGGAATCATATTTACGATAGTTTCAAAAAACAGCTGGTGCGGCTGAAAGCCCATGATCTGCTTCTCAAAAACCAGCCGGAGGCGCAAAATGACACTGATCACCTGCTGTTGCAGCGGGAATATGATGCTATACTGGACAAAGCAGTGTCCGGCCTTCCCCCGGAACGGAAAAAAGTGTACCTGGCCCGCAAACAGGGCTGGAGCAATGAGGAAATTTCCCAACAGCTGAATATTTCGGTACATACCGTTAAGAAGCAAATGAGCCTTGCTATGCACGCTGTACGGGCTTTTGTAAGGGCCCGGCTGCAAAATGATATTGTTCCCTTCTTACTGTTTTTATTGCTTCTCCGGAAATAATCATCTCCCCGAAAAAAAAATTTTGTCCCGGATTCTCCTTTTTTGCCGGTTGCTCGTCTTTACCCCAAATCACCTTCCAAAACGCTGATAATGTCCATGACGGAAGTACAGTTATTACTTGATAAATATAAGAGTGGCCGGATCAGCCAGGAAGAACTGCTGCGCTTAAAAGAAATGGTTGCCGGCAACGATTATGAGCCGGAGATCAAAGCAGATATCCTGTCGGCCCTGTACAACGGCGAAACACCGCGAAGCGGCTGGACTACGGAAGATGGTGAAGCCGTTTTACAGCAGATCCTGCAAACGCCCTCCACGGAAACCAGCGGCAAAACACGCCGGATAGTATGGTATGCAGCGGCAGCCACCTTACTGGGAGCTACCCTGCTTACCGGCGCTCTTTATATGAACCGTCAGCAACAGCCGGTAATAGTAGCCGCTCACAAATCCAATCCACTGGCGCCGGGCACCAACACTGCCGTACTGGTACTGGCGGATGGCAGCACTATTCCGCTGGACAGCGCCAACACCGGCGCCCTGGCCAGGCAAGGCAACAGCAGCATCACCAATTCTGCCCGGGGCCTGGCCTATAAAGCAGATGGCACTGCCAGGGACATTGTATATAACACCGTAGTAACGCCCCGTGGCGGTCAGTACCAGCTTACGCTGGCGGATGGCACACAGGTTTGGCTGAATGCGGCCAGCAGCATCCGCTTCCCTACTGCGTTTACCGGGAAGGAAAGGTTAGTGGAGATTTCCGGGGAAGGTTATTTCCAGGTGGCGGCCAATGCCCAACAGCCTTTTAAAGTAAAAGTAAAAAGCAATCCCGGCATGGAAGTAAATGTGCTGGGCACCAGTTTCAATATTATGGCTTATACCGATGAACAGGCCATTACCACCACCCTTGAAACCGGCGCTGTTCAGCTGGTGCATGGCAGCAACAAAAGCGTGCTGCAACCCGGATTTGGTGGCAGCCTGAGTGCCGGCAACGACGCCTTCACCATTGAAAAAGCAGACCTGGAGCAGGCATTGGCCTGGAAAGATGGCAAATTCAGGTTCCGTAATACCAGTATACAAACTATCATGCGCCAGATGGCCAGGTGGTATAATATAGAGGTGGCCTATGAGGGCGACCTGTCGGATATACGATTAACAGGGCTCATTTCCCGGAGGGAAAATGCAGCTTCTTTATTAAAGATTCTATCGGCAACAAAACTGGTTCACTTTGATATTAACGACAACCGGGTAGTGGTAACACCATACAACCCGCAGCAGTAAGCTATTTTGCCCACTTATGAATTGATCATTTTAAATTTTATCAGGTTATGAAGACGTAACTAATTCCACTGCCGGTTGCAAAAAAACCGGAAGCAC
>NZ_DATMTE010000351.1:0-6502 GCF_035564935.1 Chitinophaga sp.
ATAGACTAAAAAAACCTACAACTATGAGAGGTGTTAATAAAGTAATCCTGATAGGCAATTTGGGCAGAGATCCGGATGTACAGTTTCTGGAAGGTAATATTGCAGTAGCCAAATTTTCACTGGCTACCACTGAAACATTCAAAGACAGGGCCGGCAAGCTCATTTCACAAACAGAATGGCATACAGTGGTGCTATGGCGGGGACTGGCCGAACTGGCGCAAAAATACCTGCACAAGGGCAGTCTTGTTTATATTGAAGGCCGCCTGCGCACCCGCAGCTGGGAAGACAAAGAAGGCAATAAAAAATTTGCCACTGAAGTTGTAGGAGACAACCTGGTTATGCTGGATAAACGCATGGACCTCAACAACCAAGATCACCCCATACCTCACCATAGCAGTACAGGTTCAGGTAGTGGAGAAAACTTTCCGGGACTGGAAATACCACCTTCACTGAACGAACCCGCAGACGATCTGCCTTTTTAGTTGCAAAAAAATATTAACTTTTCGACCTATGTAATCCCTTTTAGGGACATTACTTATATTTGCGTGCAGGGAAAGCAATTCTATGAATTACTTTCCCGCTATTTTTGATTAATTACATCAAAGTTGAACATCTTGGGCATCCTTTCGGCAAGCTACGTATCCTATTTTTTACAAGCCAGCGCACCAATTGGCGCCCCTAACGTGGTGGTATTTCTGCTTGTTATCTTTATTCTCCTGCTGCTTACCTTCATTGTTTCCGGTGCAGAGGTGGCCTTCTTTTCCCTGAATCACAAGGATCTGAATGTGCTTAAAACACGACAGAATGCCTCCGGCAAACTGATCACCAGGCTGCTGGAAAAGCCCAAATCACTGCTCGCTTCCCTTCAGATAGCAGGTGTGTTGCTCATGATCGCGTTTATCATGATCACCAATTACCTTATTACCCAGATGGAAGACCTGCAAACACTGCCGGTAGTTTCCCTCCTGGTAAGGATTTCCGCCATCTGCCTGATCCTGCTGTTCTTCGGCCAGATACTCCCCAGGGTATGGGCCGCCCAGAACAATATCCGTTTTGCTACGTATTTCGCGTGGTTTGTAAGCGGCGTACACGCCACCATGGAGCCGGTCAGCGATTTTTTTGTTGGTCTCAGCTCCAGCATTGAAGACCGCTTCTTTCACCGCGGCACCGGCCCGGTGAATTACCAGGAAATTGATCAGGCCATCGAAATGAGTGTGGATGCCACCGCTTCCCAGGAAGAAAAGAATATCCTGAAAGGGATCCTTAAATTCGGTAATATCACCGTAAAACAGATCATGCGCGGCCGTTTGGACGTAAATGGCGTAGAATACGACAGCTCCTTTGGCGACATCGTAAAAAGCGTGGCAGACCTGCATTACTCCCGTTTACCCGTTTATAAGGATAACCTGGACAATATTGTGGGGGTTATTCATACAAAAGACCTCCTGCCCCACCTCGATAAAGGAAATACCTTCGACTGGCACGAAGTAATGCGCCAGCCTTTCTTCGTACATGGCCATAAGCTGATCGAAGACCTGCTTTCCGAATTTCAGAGCAGGCGGATGCACTTTGCCGTAGTGGTGGATGAATTTGGTGGTACCTCCGGTATTGTAACACTGGAAGATATCATGGAAGAAGTGATCGGCGATATCAAAGACGAATTTGATGAAGAAGAATTTAACTACAGTAAAGTAGACAACTTCACCTACGTATTTGAAGGCAAAACCATGCTGAACGACGTTTGCCGCATTATGAACATCTCTCCTGAAACATTTGAACCTGTAAAAGGTGAAAGTGACTCCCTCGGTGGTCTTATACTGGAACTGGCCGGAAAATTTCCTGAAGAAAACAGCGTTATTAACTACAATAACTTCGATTTCACTGTACTGGAAGTCAATAAAATGAGAATCCAGAAAGTACAGGTAACCATCAGGCCGGATGCCGCTGAATAAGTATAACTGCCTGCTAAATAACCGTAAAATGCCAGCGATTAATGGAAAGGTGCCCGCCCTGATCATAGGGCTGATCTGTATATTTGCCGCCTGTGAAAACGTACCTACACCAAAGCCACGGGGCTATTTCCAGGTAAAATTCCCTGAACGGAAATACCGCATCTTTGATATGCCCGGATACCCCTATACATTTGAGTATCCTGCATACGCCAATATCGTTAAAGACACCTCCTTTTTTGGTGCAGCGCCGGAAAATCCCTACTGGATCAATATCGACTTTCCCTCCCTGAACGGGAAGATCTATATGAGCTACAAGATCATCGGCCCTGGTAACAACAGCTTCCAAAAACTGGTAGACGATGCCTTTAAAATGACTTACAAACACACCTATAAGGCAGAATACATCGATGAAAACCGGATCCATACCGCGAATAACGTAAACGGTACTTTCTACGAAGTAGGCGGCAACGCTGCTTCTTCCAAACAGTTCTTTGCCACAGATTCCGTAAAACATTTCCTCCGGGGAGCCCTCTATTTTGATGTTACCCCCAATGCAGATTCCCTCGCACCTGTTTACAAATTCCTGGAACAGGATATGTGGCATATGGTGGAAACCCTGCGCTGGAGATAAGCGCCGAATACTGTAACTTTGTGGTCTTAATAAGATTGCCTGTATACTGTTTCAGGCAAAAAGGCCATTCCCGATGATCATTATTGACGATAAATACATAAGTGACGAAGTAATTGAGGAGCAATTCGTATGCAATCTTTCGGCCTGCAAAGGAGCATGCTGTGTGGCAGGCGATTGTGGCGCCCCACTGGATAAAACAGAAGTTAAAACCCTGAAGAAAATTTATCCGAAGATCAGGTCCTACCTCCGGGAAGACGGTATCCGTGAAATTGAGCATACCGGTACTAATACCGTTGATGATGAGTATGGATATGTAACCCCGATCGTAAATAAAGGCATCTGTGCATACGCCACTATAGACGATCATGGCATAGTAGGCTGCGGTATTGAAAAGGCATACAACGACGGCGTGGTTGATTTCAAAAAACCCATTTCCTGTCATCTCTACCCTATCCGTATTAAGAAGTATGAAACATTTGAAGCGGTAAATTATGACCGCTGGAACGTTTGCAAACCTGCCTGTAAAAACGGTAAAACCCTGCAAGTACCAGTGTATCGTTTCCTTAAAGATGCTTTGATCAGAAAATACGGCACGGAATTTTATGAAGTGCTGGATAACATCGCAAGAAAAGAACACGGGTAAATCATTTTCAGATTTAACTATCTTTAATTAGGAATATTGCTTGCTTATGCATCAGATAGCATCTACTTTTCTGGAAGAAAGTGAAAAGAAAGCGTCCGATCTCGGCCACCGGCAGACGATCAACTTCAATATAGGTAAATACAATACAGCTGTAAAAGCCGGTAAACAACAGTTTACGGATTTGCCCGGAGCCAGGGAAAGAGCCAAAAACATTAAGTGGAGAGCTATTGAGCACCTGGATAATCACCTGGAAGAATTTGAGCAGAACTTTACCCGCCGCGGAGGTAAGGTGATATGGGCTGAAAACGCGGAACAGGTGCAACAGGAAATACTGGCCATTTGCCAGGCGAAACAATGCAAAAGCATTGTGAAAAGCAAGTCAATGGCTACGGAAGAAGTACACCTGAATGCATTCATGGAAAGCAACGGCATCGAATGCGTGGAAACAGATCTCGGGGAGTATATACAACAGCTTGACGGAGAACCGCCCTACCACATTGTTACACCAGCCATGCACAAAAGCAAGGAAGATGTGGCCCGTTTATTTGCGGAAAAACTGGGTACTGATCCGGGTCTTACTCCTGAACAGTTAACCCTGGTAGCCCGCGAAAAGCTGCGCCACAAATACCTCCAGGCCGAAGTAGGCATCACCGGCGCCAATTTTATTATAGCAGATACCGGCTCTATTGCCGTTACAGAAAATGAAGGCAACGCACGTTTAACCACTGCATTTCCGAAAACGCATATCGTACTGGTGGGCATTGAAAAAGTATTGCCCTCTATTACAGATTTGGGCCTGTTCTGGCCTTTGCTGGCTACCTATGGTACCGGCCAGCAGGTAACCGCTTACAACAGTATTTTCAGCGGCCCGCGCCAGGAAGGGGAAACAGATGGCCCGGAAGAAATGTACGTGATCCTGATGGACAACGGCCGCACCAACATCCTGCAGGACACCACCGCCCGCGAAAGTCTTTACTGTATCCGCTGCGGCTCCTGCCTCAATGCATGCCCCGTTTATAAAAATATTGGCGGACACTCTTATGCCGCCACTTACAGCGGTCCTATCGGCTCCGTGATCACTCCTCACCTGAAAGGGATGGACTCCTACATGCACCTGAGCTTTGCGTCATCGCTTTGCGGCAATTGTACCGAAGTATGCCCGGTGCGTATTAATCTGCATGAATTGTTACTGCACAACCGTCAGAAGGCTGTAGAAGAAAACTATACTTCCGGTGGAGAGAAATTTGCCTGGTTTATGTGGAAACAAGGCTGTAGCAGCCGTAAAATGATGAATATGGCCAGTGGCAAAATGAAAAATTTCCTGCTGAGAAGATTCTTTGCCAAAAGCTGGGGAGATAACCGTGAACTCCCCGTGTTTGCGGCCAAGTCCTTTAACCAGCTATGGAAAGAACGGAAATAGCTATTCATCTTTTTTTACCGTAAACTTTACCCTGATCTTTACTTTGGCCGGCTTCCCGTCTGAAGCAGGTATCCATGCAGGACCTTCCTTGATTACGCGGATAGCCTCGGCATCACACAACTCATTCAGGTGACGGATAATTTTAAAATCCTGCAGGCTGCCATCTGGCATAACAATAAAGGATACACGCACTGTACCGGTATATTTATTATCCGGGTTAACCGTTTTGGTTTTCAGGTAATTCGCGAAGGCAGTTTCCCCCGTTACCGCAGCGGGTTCCCGGTACGCCATGTTATCAGCATCTGATGATACCTCCAGTCCTGCCGCTTTACCAGCTACCACCACCTGTATACCGGAATCAGTAACAGGTTGCTCCCGGATCACACTTACCGAACCGGTAACATTTTGCTTCTTTTGTGCACCATAGCCAACTACCACAACTTCATTCAAAGCATTGTTTTTCTGGCTATCGGGCTTACCCAGTGCCAAACTGTTTTGCCCCCGTATTCTTATTTGCTGATCTTTTTTGTCAGATGAAGGAGGAACAACATTCCTTTGGGCTTCCCTGCGCTCAGCCTGCACGGCAGGCGCTGCTGCCGGAACGCTGGTTAAATCAGGCGCCCGTTTGTTTGCAGAAGGAATTGTTTCATTGGCCTTCTCATTTTGGATATAAGGCACTATTCTGTTGTCTGTTGCTCCTGCGGCCTGTTCCCGGTTTTCCCGTTTCTTTTTAGCAGTTTCCGGTACGGTTGGTGCAGCCGGTGTGTTTTTTTCCGCAAGATGATCAGCTTTTGCCAGGGATGGCACAGTATCCCCATGTTCGGAAAATACGGGCGACGCCTGTTGAGTCGGCTTCGGGGTGCTTACGCCGGCAATAGGCGCTGTTCGCTGTTGATACCAAAGGAACCAGCCAGCTGAAAACATCAGGAGCAGAATAGCCGCCGCCGCTGCCATGCGATAAATCATAGGCCGGATGCGGCCGCCGCCGGCCACCTTTTCGGATAACCTGGTGGCAAGGTCTTCCTGGTGGGCAGTTTGCTCCGGAACATGTAAGGCATAGCCTTCCAGGGCATCGGCCAGGAACGGATCGTCCAGGGCCTGGCGTTCCAGGGCATGCATAGCCTTATCATCCAGCTCTCCCGCCAGATATTGGCGGATGAGCCCGGCGAGTTCTTCCGGTTTTATATGTGGCCGCTTATCAGTCATCCTGTTGTTCCATACATATTTTCAGGTTACGCTTTCCGTTCTGGATATAGCTCTTTACCTTATTCATTTCATACCCGGTGATAGCACTTACTTCCCGGTAGCTTTTTTCTTTCAGATAGAACAGGTCTACACTGCGTTTTTGCTCTTCCGGTAAGGTTTCCAGGCATTTTTCCATGCTCTGCAGGTTATCTTCCAGGGACATTCCATTTTCATGATGCCCGTTTTCTCCGTTTTCCACAATGAGGTGATCATCAATAGATACCTGCCGGGATTCCTTATTTTTCATGGCCCGCAGCTTCATTAAACAATGATTCCGGGTAAGTACATGCAGCCAGCTTTTAAAATTCTGGACCTCATGTTGCTTCAGCTTTACAATTAACTCCTCAAAGATCAGCATTACAGCATCTTTACTGGCTTCTTCATCAAAATATCTCAGACACACCCCGTATACCAGGTTCATATAACGCTGGTAAAGGGCTGCAAGAAAGTCCAGCTTCCCGGTGGCTTTAAACTCACCGATCAACCAGGCATCATCTGCATCCTGCATGATATTTTGTTTGATAAAAGACATTTGTGGCGGCTGTTCGCTTATTGCTTCCCCTTCTAAAATTATATTGATTTACAGGCCAGCAATACTATTATTTTTTTTG
>NZ_DATMTE010000352.1:0-1587 GCF_035564935.1 Chitinophaga sp.
AAAGCGCAGTCTATCCAATTATATTTTTTCATTATTCATAAATAACGTGATGCTACAGCTGCCATTCATATAAAAATAGCTTCTTTTCTTAATTCCTTTACTATTTTTAATCGCTATCCTGATATATACAATATATTAAATATGATAAAATCAAACAGTGAACAATCCAGGAGATCATTCCTTGGCAACCTTTCCAAAGCAGGCATACTGGGCATTACCGGCATTGTACCCGCGGCCGCCAAAGCAGGCATATTGCCGGGAACTGCCGCCACAGCAGCGCCTGAACATGCCTTCCTCTGTAAACCTTATCTCCAGTATCCCGGCCCGCATACCATTTCAGTGATGTGGCTTACCAGCCGGCCCTGCTACAGCTGGGTGGAATACGGAACAGACGGGCAGCTCAGCAAAAAAGCCCACCGCATTACAAACGGACTGGTAGACGCCAACAACCGCCTGCATCGCATAGAACTTGATCAGCTGGAACCGGGCAAAAAGTACAGTTACAAGGTATGCTCAAAAGATATCGTGTCGTTTGAGCCTTATAAACTTACCTATGGCGATACCATAGAAAGCGCTACCTATACCTTTACAGCGCCCGATCCGCAGAAGAAAGAAGTTTCCTGGGTGATCATCAACGATATCCACGACCGCCCGGCTTCCATTCCCCACCTGATGAAACTGAACGGCGATGATCCTTATGATTTCGTGTTTTTCAACGGGGATGTATTCAACTACCAGTCGGATGAGCAACAGATCATTGACCACATGCTCACTCCCTGCGGCGATACCTTTTCCACCCAAACACCGTTCATGTACGTACGCGGCAACCATGAAACCCGCGGAAAATATGCCAGGGAATGGCATCAGTATTTCGACAATCCCGGCCACAATAACTATTTCACCTTTAACATAGGCCCCGTATCGGCCATTGTACTGGATACAGGAGAAGATAAAGAAGATGAACACCCGGTTTACGCGGGCATTGTTGACTTTGACGCTTACCGGGAGCAACAGGCACACTGGCTGGAGCAACAGCTGCAAAGTCCTGCTTTCAGGAAAGCAAAACACAAAGTGGTAATGATGCACATTCCGCATTATCACTCCGGCGACTGGCATGGTGTGAAACATTGCCGCGAGCTATTTGGCGGCCTGTTCAACAAACATAAAATTGATATCCTTATTTGCGGTCATACTCACAAATACGGTGTATATGCACCTGCAAAAGGGGAGCATGAATACCCGCTTATTATTGGCGGCGGGCCTAAAGACGGCTATCGTACACTGATAAAAATAAAAGCCGATCAGCATAAACTGGTACTCACCATGCTGAAAGACGATGGTACAAAAGTGGGTGAGTACACCGTGTAAATACAAGCTGAAAACTGGTGTACACATGCTGAAAAGCGGCGGTGAATACTGTACCAACCGGGTTTTCACCATGTTGAAAAACAATGACAAGAAAGTGGATGAATATACTTTGTAAGTACAAAATGCCGGGATAAAACCCCGGCATTTTTATTTTAATTTATCTTCCTTTTTCCCCGGCTCCCAATACCACAGCCTGTTCCCGCAGGGGTATCTATATAA
>NZ_DATMTE010000353.1:0-22082 GCF_035564935.1 Chitinophaga sp.
ATACCTGTTAATGATGCTGATGATTGGCTGCCTGGCAAACAGCTGCGCCAAGGTTTATATGAAAGAAGATAAGCTGCGGGCTTCTTCCGGAATTACCCCTTCAAATACAGGCGGGGCATTAACCGTGGCTCCCGGTATGCCCGGTGATCCAAATATTAAATACTTTGGCCGCTGGGACTTCAATAATACCACCCAGTATATGAATTATTGGGGTGGCGCCTATCTCCGGGTAAAATTTACCGGTACTACTATCAAGCTCAAAACCGGTAATACTACCCATTACTTTGCGAAAATCGATAATGGTCCCTGGATAAGTTACCTGAATGCAGGCGGCGTGATCAATCTTACGCCAACGCTGTTGGCGCCGGGTACGCATACCATCAGCGTGGCGCAGGGGAAGGATTACAACTACCTGTTCAGTTTCCAGGGCTTTGTGCTGGATCCGGGAGCCACTACCAGTGCTCCGGCTGCTGCCGCTACCCTGATCGAATGGATAGGGGATTCTATTACCGCCGGTTATACCGATGCGCAGGCAAATGTTTCCGGCTACCCCTGGGTATGCTCCGAATTGCTGGGCACAGAACATACGCAGATCGCGTACCCCGGTATTACGCTGGTAAGCGGCTTTGCCACACAGGGAGGGATGGATGTACAGTATTTTAAATGGAAAAATCCTTCCAATGCCAATTCCCCTGCATGGGACTTTTCCCGCTATACGCCAAAGGTCATTGTCATTAATCTTGGTACCAATGATAATAATAAGAAGGTACCGGATTCCCTGTTCAGAAGTACTTATATTTCTTTCCTGGCCAATGTGCGCAGCCGGTTTCCCCAGGCAGAGATCTTTGTAATGAGAACTTTTCTTGGCGTAAAAGCGGCGCCCACACTGGCGGCAGTGAATGCAAGGATAGCGGCAGGCGATAACAAATTGCACTACATTGATACCAACGGCTGGCTGGGCAGCGCCGATTATACGGATGGCCTGCATCCCAGCGTAAGCGGTAATATTAAAGCAGCCAACCTGCTAAAACCGATCCTGGAGAGTTTTGTTAATTAAATATATATGATCAGATTAAGAATGACCCGCTTACTTTTTATTGCTTTCCTGTTGTTCAACGGTATTCCCGATGGCAGGGCACAAGATCCTTTTACTGCTTATCTTAGCAGCATCCCGGCGATTGTTAGTACCATCAGCGTGGTAAACTCCGGATCGGGGACTGCTGCCATCACTACAAAAAAATTCACCTTCAGTTCGCGCGATGGGGTTAACACGGTGTATGGCATTATGTGTTACCCGCAGCAGGCGGGCACCTATCCCGGTATCCTGATGCTGCATGGCGGCGGAAGCAATGCTGAAGGCATGCTTGGATATGCGCAATCCTTTGCTGCCCGCGGTTATGTTACGCTAACCATTGATCAGCCGGGAATTTGCGGAACGGGGAAAACGCCTTACTCATCCGGCCCCTGGAAGGGGAAGCCTGCAGGCGAAGGACCGCGGTTTGTTGTAACGCCCACACCTGCGGCCAGCACCCTGGCAGATGCCGGCATCGCCAACCTGCAGGCATTCAACCTGCTTCGTTCGCAGCCAAATGTGAACCCCGCCAGGATGGGTATTATGGGTTCGTCGTGGGGTGGCTACGGCACTACGCTTTTATCGGGCCTGCTGGGCGATAAGGTAACGGCAGCCTATGCTCATTTTGGCTGCGGTTATTATGATAAAGGTTCTTTCTGGACCAATATTATACAGGGATTGAGTGCGCACGACCGGCAGGTATGGCTGACAGCATTTGATGCCGGCCGCCGGGCGGGTAATATGCGCGCCGCCTATTTTATAGAATCACCTTCCAACGACACCTACTTCTGGCCGGAAGCTGTGCGCGCCACTATAGATGCATCTGGAAGCGAAGTAAAGAACCTGGTGATCACGCCTAACCTGAACCACGTGATTGCTGCCAACAGCGATGTAATGAAAAACAGCTATTTCGATTATTACCTGAAAAACACCGGCAGCCCGTTTGGTAAAATTACGATCAGCAACGTGGCCGTACAGGCAGATGGCAGTCAGCGGATAACCATGCACGTTAGTTTGCCTGAAGGGGTTAATGCCGCTGCTGTTAAACTGTATTACAGCGAACCTGCAGCCAGCTGGCAGGTGCGGAAATGGACAGGAACAGACGCCGTTGCGGCGGGTAACAATACTTTCACTGCGGTGATACCGGCGGCGGTGGCAGCCCGTAACCCCGACTTTTATGCTTATATGACGGATTCACGTAACATCAGTGTATCTGGTTACATGCGGAAATTAACAACACTTTAAAGATGGCCAGGCCAGTGTATTTGCTTAATCCGGTTATTTGCTGTAATCTTATAGCGTAATACATTAACCCGATGACAATACCTATAATGAACAGGTGGATCTCCAGCCTGTGTTGTTTAACTATGGTGGCAGTGGCTACTGCCCAAACCCCCGTTAAAAATAATAAGCTTGAAAAGATAGATGCTGCCTTAGCCGGTATTTTGGAAGACGCAAAAGGCGCAGGCTTTGCAGTGGCGGTAGTGGAAAAAGACCATGTGATATTTTCAAAAGGATTTGGCTACCGGGATATGGCCCATAAATTACCCGTTACGGCACATACCCGGTTTGCCATCGGTTCCTGTACCAAAGCTTTCACAAGCGCCCTGCTGGGCGGGCTACGCAAAGAGGGAAAGGTAGATTTTGATAAGCCGGCTACCACCTACCTGCCGGCACTGGATTTTTCTGATCCGTATCTTAATACCCAGGTAACATTGCGGGATATGATGTGCCACCGGACGGGTTTCTCCCGTTACGATCTGTCATGGTATCTTTTTGAAACTGATTCGAGAGACTCGCTGCTGAAACGGATGCATTACATGAAACCCAATGCGCCCCTGCGTGCCCGCTGGCAATACAACAACTTTATGTTTATGGTACAGGGCATGGTGGCGGAAAAGTTAACGGGGCAGTCGTGGGAACAGAACATCAGCAGCCGCTTTTTTCAGCCGCTGGGTATGACTGAGTCATCTATGGGCGCCGTTTCCCTGGCGGCCGCGGAAGAAGCATCCCGCGGGTATGAACTGACTGATAAAAATGAGATCAAAGAAAAGAAGTATCATGCCATTACCGCGATGGCGCCGGCCGGCGCCATCAATAGTACGGTAACGGATATGTCTAAATGGCTGATGGCCTGGATCAATGGCGGTAAGTACAATGGGAAAGAGATCATCCCGGCCGATTACCTGAAAGAGGCGATTTCCCCACAGATGGTGATCCCGGGCGGGTTGCCGGACAAGAAAACGCCGTATGCACAGTTTGCAGATTACGGTCTTGGCTGGATGCTGTTTTCCTACCGGGGGCATTACCGGGTGGAGCATGGCGGTAATATAGACGGCTTCACCGCATTAACCACCTTTTATCCTACAGACAGTATCGGTATCGTGGTGCTGAGCAACCAGAATAATTCAGCTATTCCAACAAAGGTAACCAACCTGATCACCGACCGGCTGCTGGGCATTGCGGAAGAGGCGAAGCCAAAGGAAAAGAAAGGTAAAGGTGAGGATGAGCCCCGGCCTTACACAGATTCCACTTTTAAGCCGCATCCGGCTACGCACCCGTTAACGGCATTTGCCGGGGTGTTTAAGAATAATGCTTATGGCGACTTTAATATTTCTGTTAAGAAAGATTCCCTGTTCGCCACATTTCCTGAAATAACCTGGTACCTGAACCATGAAGACTATAACATCTTTTCTCCCTTCGATGCCGCAGATACCGTTATTGAGGTTAAATACAAGTCAAATATCCGGATACAGTTCATGATGAATAACAGCGGGGATATTGACCGGTTAAGTTTTAATTATGACGGCGACCCGGTGATATTTGAGCGTGTATCCCAACAGGTAGTATTGCCGGCTGCTTCCCTGGAGCAGTTTAAAGGTATTTACAAGATAGGATCTATGCCGGTAACAATTAAGCTGTCGGATGCCAAAGCGCTGATCATGGAAGTGCCGGGCCAGCCAATGTATACGCTGGATGCCACCGACAGTAATACTTTCCGGATCCGGGAGCTGAAAGACTATAAGGTAAAGTTTATAAAGGACGATAAAGATAAGGTGGTGGCATTAATATCCATGCAGCCGAACGGCTCTTTCCGCGCGGAAAAGGATGCCGGTAAATAAAAGAAAAAACCGGTGCAGTTCTGTATTACTGCACCGGTTTTGGGGAACATTGTATTTATTGAATGGGGCCGGGTTACGAAACAACGACGTTAAGACACACTTTTAAATTTAACATTGGGGTGTTACTGGGGATACCATCGTTCATACAGATCGTTGCCAGAGCTGCATTTGATGGGATCGCCGGATAAAAGGCCATTAGCTGTTATTCTTGTTAATCCATAAAGGATTGTATTACAGGCACAAAAGTATGGCGCAGAATAAGGGGAATCAACTGCGAAAATTCGCAGGTTAAGCTATTCTTTATTATTTTTACTCTCAAAAAGATGCATCCTGATAAGTTGGCGTTTGGAAGTTATTCGAAAGCATTTATAACTGATGTCCCGGCTGATCTGACCAGCCCGGAAGCGCTACATTTTAAAAATACGATCCGCAGGTTCGCGGATGAAGCCATCTATATATATTCATTTAAGGAGAACAAAATGTTGTATGCCGATGGCTGGGAAGACCTGCTCGGCTATGCAGACAATGAGATCAGCATGCTCACTATTGTAAATATTACCGCACCTGAGTATGCTCCCTTCTCCAATGAACTGAACGACAAAGCCCTGATGTTCCTGCATAATAAACATATCGGCGACGAGCCATACAGCTTTACCATAGAACTGAAAAAGATCCATAAGAATGGCACTCCCGTACCCCTTATTTCCAAAGTGGGCGTATTTACAACAGAACAGGGAAAGGTGACCAGTATTATAGGTCACTCACAGAAAAATGAGAGCATCAAATTCGGCAACGTTATGCGCTATGCGGCATACGGACCGGAAAAATCCGAGTTTGAAGAGGAGTTGAATAAGCAGCTGTTCCGCTATTACGCGATATCCGAAAAGGAGAAAGACGCACTTTCCCTGGTGGCGGAAGGTTTTTCCTTTAAGGAAATTGCCGCCCGGTTTGGCGTATCACAGTCGGCCATTGAAAAGAGAATTTTACCCATGTATAAGCGTTTCGGTGTAAAAAGCCTTACCCACCTGATCAGCTTTGCATTTGCAAACCATATTCTGCCTTAGCCGGCTTTTTCTTCGGCACATACCTTTCCAGGTTGAGGGAAAGCATTTTTTCCCTTTCCACTCCTATACTGTGCAGCATGTTCTGCCAGGTGGCAGATAGTTTGCGATCCTCATCATCATTGCCCAGCACCCATATTACATTGGTGTCTTTCAGTGCAGTCCTGTTAATATCGTTGGTGGAAGAGCCATCCACAAAGCTGAGGAACCTGTCCGACGTAATGAGGTCTTCCTTTACGGGGCTGCCGGGATTAATGTCATCAATCACCAGTATGGATGCTTTACGCCAGGTCCACAGCACATCAGCGGTGGAGTCGTCGTCCTGCTCATAAAACATGCAGTATAGTTTCATGGCAGATGTATATACGGCGGAATAGTGACGGATCGATAACTCGGTGGCAATGGCCACGCTCAGGCTGGTTTTACCGCTGCTTTTGGGGCCAAACAGGAACAGGTGCATGCCAGGTGTATTGCTGTCCAGGAAACGCCTGATCAGGTTAATATCTTCCGGGGCTATTTGTTCTGTACTCCACTGGCTAAGCCGGAACTGGAAGGGGTAGCCCGGTGTTTGCAGGTACATTTTGGTAAGATACCAGTAATAGGTAGGGTATATCAGCAGCGCACCTGTTACCATTACTATCACCCTGGCCGTTGTGGTATCCCTGCACAGCAGGGCACAGAAAAATGCACCGAGCCAGAAAAACAGGAGATCAGTGATGGTATCAAAAGCCACGTTGCCCCAGGCAGGTTGAAATATATATGATTTTACGCCGCCTTTTTTACCGATGGTAAGCGGCCACAGGAAGTTAACAGCCTCAAATATCAGCCAGAGTGCGCTGATGCTCCAGGCAGCGGTGAGTGCGGCACGGGCTTCATCCATGCGATCCTTCAGTACAAGGAATACAATAAAAGAAGGTATAAACCCAAGCGAAAAATGACCAAACTGGTTTGCCAGCCATGTATAGGTAAGCGTAACCCCCCGGTAAGAGTCCTTACCTCCGAGATCAGCCTTCAGCTGACGGAACATGTTTCCGCGCGTAATAGTTTTCTTCATGAGCAGTTGGGATAGCAGTGGTTGGGTAAATTGACGGTAAATATAGGAAGTTGACAGAAATAATATGCGCTTATTCGACGGCATCACCGGGAAAAATATCCCGGTGTCGGTTTTGTTCTATTTTCCCGGAGCCTGCCATAGTAGTTTTGAGAAAAAAAAGAACATGAAAACAGCAAATACCACAAAACAGACAGTACTCGTATTAGGCGGCACCGGTAAAACCGGCAGCAGGGTAGCAGCCCAACTTAAAGAAAAGGGCTGGCCCGTGCGTATCGGGTCACGTTCTGCGGATCCTTCTTTTGCCTGGGAAGACCAGTCCACCTGGAAACCGGCCCTGCAAGGCATACACGCCATATATCTCAGTTATCATCCCGACCTGGCCATACCCGGTACCACAGCAACCATCCGTGCATTTACAGCCGCGGCTATCAGTAGTGGGGTACAGAAAATAGTATTGCTTTCCGGCCGCGGGGAAAAAGAAGCAGAGGCGTGTGAGCAGATCATTATGAACAGTGGTGTTAGCTGGACAATAGTAAGATGCGCCTGGTTTAACCAGAACTTCAGTGAAGGATACCTGGTGGATCCGCTGCTGGCCGGCCATGTAGCCCTTCCCGCAGGAAGCGTGGCAGAGCCCTTTATTGATGTGGATGATATTGCAGATGTGGCTGTAGCTGCACTCACAGACGACCGCCACAACGGTGAATTGTACGAACTCACCGGCCCAAGACTGCTGACCTTTGAAGAAGCCGTACAGGAAATAGCCAAAGCGGCAGGTAAACCCATCCGGTATGAAGCCATTTCAACAGACGCTTACAAGGCCATGCTGGTGGAATATAATATCCCCGGCGATTTTATCTGGCTGGTTACCTACTTATTTACCGAGGTGCTCGATGGCCGCAATGCCCATCTCAGTGATGGCGTACAACGCGCATTAGGCCGCGCTCCCCGCGATTTTTCAGAATATGCCCGGAAAACAGCCGCTACCGGCGTATGGAATTGATTAAAAAAAAGCAGCGCAGTATTATTTCCCTACTGCGCTGTTTCCCTGTAAACAATAAATAATTAGTACTCCTAAGCTGAATAAAACATGGCTCAGCCCCACGGCGGTTACATACGACACCACCGGAACGGCCGGAGGGTTCGGATGAAGCCGGATAAACGCCAGCCAGAACCCCATGGCAAAAATGCCGGTCAATGCGCCCAGTACAATAGTATAACGAATGGTCAGGTCTCCTATCCCGGCATCCCACAGGTAAAAATAAATAAACGCAAAAAACACCCCGATGAGATAATGCAGCACAGTACCGGTAACAAGATCCGCCGGTTTATGTGTGAGCCCGCCACCAGCTGTGGTGTGATTGGTAATCATGGTGGCAAGTACGCCAACTACCTTGTAATTTTTCCCGGTAATAGCTGTGAGAAGATATAAAGCCCCTGTCATCAATAAAGTTCCGGATATGCCTGCTGCGATCGCTTTCAGATAAAACATAAGATACGGGTTAGTATATCAGCGCTTTTATCAAATAGCAATCCGTTCAGCAACAAGCGCGCCATGGCTTGCTTTTTTGCCAGGCGGCGATGTACAGGCGCTACATTCTGAGGCGTGGTTTCTGCAATGTTGGGCATGGCACTGCTGCAATTGTCGCATTACAACTATCATCCGGCAGGGCATGTAATTTGTGGCATTGGAGGATAGAACAATTTCATCTTTCACTTAAATTTCATTGTTATGGCAGATGATAAAAAAAATGTAGGAAAGCAGGATGATATCCGTGTTGATAGCCAGGACCCGTCTGAAGTAGAATACCTGCATCAGCAGTTCCCGGCTAAAACCCACCAGCAGATCAGGGACGCCATTAAACAGGCAGGGCCTATGCGGCAGGACATTATCAATTACCTGAAAGGTCATTAATGAGATTGGTTCATGGCGGAGAAAATTTCCCATAAAAGCCTGCTGGAACAGGCCAGGCAACTGGAGTCGGAGGATGATTTTACAGGCGCCATTGCAAAGTATAACGAGGCGCTTTCCAACGATCCGCTTACCATTGCTGCTTATAACCGGTTAATGATCATTTACCGTAAACAAAAGGCGTATAAAAAGGAACTGGACACCATCAACAAGGGGATAAAGTCCCTGGAAGATCATGCGCATCAAACGCGCGCCACCTGGATGAAAGCGCACCGGAAGGCCGCTAAATTAAGCCAGGCGCTGGCGAAAAGCCTGGGGCAAATAGACGCTAAAGGGAAAATGACAAATGAGGATCCGGTGATCACCGGATGGAAACACAGGAAGGCGATGGTGTTAAAACGAATGAAGACCCCATGAGTGGATGCCGTATAAAAAGCGTCTTACAGCATTATACTGTAAGACGCTTTACATTTAAATATTCTTTTTACCGAAGAATTTCTTTTTAACACTGTTCGCTGGCAGCAGCGGCTGAATGGCCCTGGCAGCCTCAATGGAGAGGTCGGCTTCAATAAGACTGGCCCCGTCGCGGATAATAGCCTGGTAAGCGGCAGTGCGTTCAGCGGCGGAAGGCAGTTTGTCGTAAGTGGGCGCTGTGGAAATCATGCACATCACACCACGCTTATTCAGTTGCCGGTATAATTCCTTCAATGCCGGTTTGTTATCCGGGCCTACATAAGCCATGATATGCGACCAGGGAATTTTAGCGGCCTCGTACTCTTCCATGGCTTTCTGCGTTTTTACAAACGCCTCAAATACAATATCCTTATTGCGCTCGTGGTACCAGCGGGCTTCTTCGGCGGTATGCACGGTAACCATTACGTTGCCTTCTGCGTGGTTGTCTTTAATGATCTTTGCAGTCATCTCAAACGGCACATCTTTTTTATCAAGGATCAATACTGTTTTCCCCTTGCTCCATACAATGGCTTCCTGCAGGGTAGGTATGCGGAAGTTGGTAACATGTCCTTCCACATCTTTTAGTTGCAGTTGTTTCAGTTCCGCCAGCGTATAATCGGAAATTTTTCCTTTACCGGTGGTGGTACGGTCCAGTGTGGCATCGTGCATGAGTACAATGGCGCTGTCTTTTGTAAGGCGCGGATCAATTTCAAAAGTAGCGGGTGTATGCCGCAAGGTGTTTTCAAAAGCCTCGATGCTGTTTTCCGGGAACCCTTTATTAACGCCGCCACGATGACCGCTGATAAAAGGAATATCTTTCCCGGTGTATTTAAAGAACGCCTGGAGATCCTGGCTGTTGCGGATATTCAGCACATTCAGCTGCGATGATTGTGCCTGCGCATAAAGCTGACAGGCGAGAAATGCGCCTGTGAGCAATAAGTTTTGAGCAATTTTTTTTATCATGATCAGAATTTTGCATTAAGATGTTGTAATGTAAAAGGTTCGGAGAGCGACAGGTTAAATACCGTAACGGCAGCGTTGTCCTGTACCAGCATCCGGTAGTTCTTCAGCGGCATGCCCAGTTTGTAGGCCAGGTACAGGCGGTTTACACCGTTGTGTGCCGCTACCAGGATGTTGCCATCCTGGTGTTGTTGCAGCAGGTCACGGAAAAAATCATCTACCCTCGTTACTATTTCTGTACCGGTTTCACCGGTGCCACCGGCGCGGTGCTGTCCCGGGTCTTCCATCCAGTTATGCCACAGCTGCGGATCTTCCGCAATGAACTCTTCTTTTGTTTTCTTCTCCCAGCTACCAAAATCCGCTTCAATAAGGCGGTCATCTTTCACCACCTTCATCCCGCTGGCGATGCCGGCGGTTTTGTAGGCACGTTCTAACGGCGATGAGTATACGCCGGAGAATGAAATGCCTTTCAGTTGTTCCTTTACAGCTTCCGCCTGCCCTATACCTTTAGCGGTAAGGGCAATGTCGGATCTGCCGCAGTAGCGGTTATTATCGGCATTCCAGGCGGTTTGCCCGTGTCTTAACAGGTAAATATTAAGCATGTTCATAAGTTGAAATATACCCTTTTTCTTTCAGCAGTTGTACGAATTGCGTATAACCGTTATCGTAAGTTTTTACGAGAGATGGCACAGGCCGTATCTCTTCCGCCACCTGGGTCATGGCAGCTGTTGCCTCCATGATATTGGTATACCAGGTTTTGGAGGCCGCGAGGATAGCCGCGCCGGCGGCGCCGCTTACGTGTTTCATTTTAATGACAGGAAGATTGAGCACATTACTGCGGATGGTAAGCCAGGCATGGCTGTTGCTCGCACCTCCGGCCGTATACACCTTTTCCACCTGTTCCCCGCTCAGCTGCCGGATCAGCTGGTAGGCATAGCGTTCAATATAGGCTACGCCTTCCATGCCTGCGGCATAACTTTCCGCATTACTGAGGCCATTGGCTTCAAACCCCCGCGCCTGGGGCGCTACAAAAGGAAACCGTTCTCCCTGTTGCAATAATGGCCAGGAGAGCTGCCCGGTGGGAATAATGTCCAGCGCCTGCTCATTCAGTATGGCCAGGTCGCCGGGGAATCTTTTTGAGATCCAGTCGGCCCCGGTATTGCTGGCGCCGCCGGGCATCCAGTATCCCTCCGGGTGGCGGTGGCAGTATAGCGCACCGGAAGGATCGTTGATATACTGTGTAGTCACGCCCTTTACCACCAGGGTGGTACCAATGGTAGTGTTCCAATCTCCGGGACGAACAGCGCCCGCTGCAACCTGGGAGGCGCAACCATCGGTCATGCCTGCTACTATGGTCACATCTTCCGGCAGTTTGAGTGATGCGGCAAGGGAGGGCAATATTTTCCCCAAAGGTGTACCGGCCGGTACTACCACGGGTAGCCACGACTGTTGCAGGGGCAGTTGCTGCCAGAGATAAGCGGGCCATTCCTGCGCGGCCACATCATAACCGGATTTTAATGCATTAGTGGCATCAGTTATATCAAAACGGCCGCTGAGCTGACCGGTAATATAATCTGCCGCGTGAATGAACTTGTAAAGCCGGCGGGCGGCTTCCGGGAATTGTTGTACAAACCAATACATCTTCGACAAGCCACTGGAACTGTTAAATTGCGTATACCCGTTCGGGTGATACCGCCCTGCCGCTGCGGAACAAACTTTCCCCGCTTCCGCTTGCCGCCCGTCGCTATACATAATGGCATTATGCAGCGGCTGGTGTTGTTCGTCTATTGGCACAATAGTACCGGAAGTGGAGGTAACGGCAATGGCCTTTACCAATTGGTTGTGAGACGTATCTGAGAGCAGGCTGCGGAGGCAGCTCAGGCAGGCGTCCCACCACCCGCCGGGCGATTGTTCCTCCCTCATTTCTTCATGCAGGGGGAAATGTTCTTCCCTGCTGCCCAGCAGGTTGCCGGTTGCATCCATCAGCACTACTCTTGCGCCCTGCGTACCTACATCGATGCCTATGAAACAAGCTGTTGCCATAATTGATTTAAATTGTAGTTAGTTCATATCCCGGAAGTAACGCCGGGTCTTTTCCCACTCTGCATACAGCGTGGCGTAATGATCACTGTCCACCGGGTGGATCACTTCCGTGTCATCATCCATCGCCACCTGTATGTGCAGCGCTTCGTTACAGATAAGCGCGCCGCCTACAGCAGATGATTGCTGGTACTCCTTCCTGATCTGTACTTTTTTCCCGGTAAGATTGGCGATGAGCTGCCGCAGTACCCTGCTTTGTAATCCGCCGCCGCAGGCCCAGATATAGCCGGGCTGGTGACCCGCAGTGGCGGCCAGGATGCGGTAGTTCTTGACAATGGAACAGGCGATATCTAAAATAGTGGCCCATACAAAAGAACCGCGTGTGAGCAGGTGCGATACCGGCGCAGGGAAAATAAATCCACCGCGGGTAAGCGACACTTCCTCATCGGCCAGTAAGGAGCCAAGTGAGGCCATGCAAAAGGTATGGGTATTTTCTTCCAGTTCTTTTTCAATCACTTCATAATTTTCATTCGGATAGAAAATTTCCTTCAGCCGCTGGTAGTTGAGACCGGTTACGCCGGCATTGGCTTCAAATACAAAGCGCCCCGGCTCTATATCGCGGCTGGTCCATGTCCTTTCTTCCGTATCCAGTGTATACGTGCCCGTTATCTTCACAATGGGGGTGGTGGTGCCGGACACAATCACCACATCGTCTACCGCGGGGCGGGTGCTTTTGATGGCAAGCTGCGTGTCGCCGCCGCCGGCCACAATTTTAACGGTAGCAGGAAGTGCCAGCTGTGTAGCCACTTCCGGGAGTATGTTACCCAATACGGCAGCGGAGTCAATAAGAGGAGGCAACAGCGCTGTATCCAGCCCAAACACTTTACACAGTTCCGGCGACCATTGTTTCTGCGCTACATCATACAGTAATGTTTCCGACGCCTGCGAATGTTCGTACCGCGCTGTGCCGCTGAGCATAAATTCTATCCAGTTGCTGATGCTGAGAAAGGTGCTGCATTGCTGCCATATTTCAGGCTTGCGTTCCCTGATCCCTACCAGTTTCAGTGCAGAAAACAAGGAAGTAGGATAGCGCCCGGTAAGCTGGTACACGCGGCTTTTATCGGTGATGATACTTTCCCATTCCCGGCCCCGGTGGTCTATATTAGGTAACCCAATGAGCGATTCCCCGCTGGCGGAAAGCAGTACAATGCCTTCGCGCTGACTGGTAGCGGTAATGGCTTTAACGCTGCTGCCGGGAATACCGGCGAGCGCCTGTGCTGCCAGGCGTTTTACCTGCAGCCAGAGTTGTGAAGGATCGAAGTATAATGCGTCGGGGTACAACGGATCTTTGATGTATTGTATATCTTCCCGGGCTACGCCCAGTACCTGTCCCTGCGGGGAGGCAACTGCCACCCGTACATTCCCGGTGCCTATGTCCACAATGATGTAGGTGTCTTGTACTGTCATTGGAAATGAACTTTAAGTATGTCTTTGTTGGCTAATTCGGCAATATGCCGGTTGGCATGCGCGTACCATTGCAGCAATGCCCTGTTCATAATTTCAACGTGGTGATCTTCCACTTCAAAGGTGGCGCCCGCAATATGCGGTGTGGCAATTACCTGCGGATGATCAATGATCCTGTAATCCAGTTCATCCGGCGGCTCATTATCGAAAACATCTAAGATAGCTCCCCGGATCGAGTTTTTTTCCAGTACTTCCAAAAGCGCTTCCCGTTGCACTACAGAGGCCCGGGCGGTGTTGATAAAGATGGCATCTTTCTTCATCATTTTAAACAACCGGCTGTTGATCATCCCTTTTGTTTCCGTGGTAACGGGAAGATGGACAGACACAATATCGCTGCCGGCAAAAAGATCTTCCAGCGATGTTTTCCGGTATTCGCTGTTATATTCGGTAATGTATGGATCGAAGAACCGGATAGGGCAGGGATATTCCTTTACCAGTTTTGCTATCAGCTGGCCGATGGCGCCGAAGCCCACCATGCCGATGGTTTTTCCTGCCAGTTCATTGCCTTTAAAATGGAGATAGGAGTCGTGCGCACCTGCCTGCCAGTTGCGTCCTTTCAGCCAGTTAATGCCGGGAATGGTATTGCGCAACAGCATGATCACATTGGAAATAAACAGCTCCGCCACCGCCTGCGCATTGCGCGCGGGGGTAAAAAATACGGGGATTCCCATTTCAGTGGCTTTGCTTACCGCCACATTGGAAGGTGTTCCGCGGCATACGCCTATGAACTGTAGCTGCGGGTTAGCAGCCAGCACTTTTGCGGTTACGTGATCATGTTCTGTAATGAGCGCATCTGCTTTGGTGTCTGCAAGCATGGCCAGTAGCTCTTCTTCATTATAAGCCCTTCCGTGAGGTTTCCATTGCCGGTAAATAATCTCTCCAAACTGCTGCTGTACTGTTTCCAGCCCCTGTTCGTTGTAAGGGGCAGTGATTAAGACTTTCATGTATATTATAATTGTATGGTTTCCGTTGAATTGCTGTAATGATGGGCTGTTTTGGCGTTGTCGGGCAAGGTGATAAACCGCGTGATCACAGCGCTCACCAGGTAAAGTGTTGCCAGGATCCAGATAACGCCTGCATCGCCGGCGCTGCCAATGAATAATCCCACAATGGCGGGGCCAACAAAAACAGGCAATCCCGCACCTAGATTAAGAATGGCCATGGCGGCGCCTTTATCTTTCTTCACCAGTGAGGGTACTAACGCAGACAGGGGTACGTAGCCGGCCAGGCAGGCGCCCCACAATATGCCGGCAGTCATTACCATCCAGAAACTGCCTTCCCATATCTGCGGTGCATAATAGAACAGCAGGGTAGTGGCGGCGCATCCTACGCCGCCAAACCACATGATGGTGTTGCGCCATCCAAGACGATCGCCCACAAAACCAAAGATGAGATTGAAGATGATATTGGAGGTAAAGATGGTGCCCCAGATCTGCAGCCACTGCGTGGTTTCGTAACCATGTTTCGCCATATACATAGGCAGGAACACAGGGAACGCAAACTGCGCGGTGGTGTTAATTATGCGTACAATGCCACCCAGTAATACTTTGGGTTCTTCTTTTACAATAGTAAGCCCCTTGATCAGCTCTTTTATTTTAGATTCCCCGACAGACTCTTTCTGAATGCTTCCCTTGTTCAATACCAGTGCAAACAGTGCGCCCAGCAGCGCCCAGAAAACAGAAGTCCACAAAGTATTGAGATGCCCGAACCGGGTAATGGCCCAGCTGGAATAGTAAGCGCCGAGTACATTCAACCCGCCTGTGAACACAAACCAAAACCAGCCCACAGCGCGGCCCAGCTGCTGCCGTGGACTGCTGTATGCAATCCACACCAGGAATGAATAAGCGAATAAAGGATACCCGAATCCGCGCAGGGCATAAAAAAGCAGCATCAGCGGGAAATTCAGCCCAGGCATGCCATATCCTACAAAGCCAATGGTGCCGAGGATATAGAGGACCAGCCCCGTGAACATGGTGCGCTTTACACCATAACCTTCTGCCAGTACGCCGGAGAACCAGGCGGAAATAGCAATGGTGATGCCGTAGGCGGTGAACAGGGAGGCGGACTGCTGAACAGTCATACCATGTGCCACCAGGTATGGACTTAGCCATCCCTGTTCAATACCATCGCCCATCATAAAGATCATGATGCCGATGTAGCCAAAAAGCAGCTGCCGTGGCAGACCGGCCTTTTCGAAGAATGTTTTGTTTCCGGATAACATACGGTTACTTGTTTAAGGTTTTTCAGTTTGTTTATTTCGTCCATTCCGGGTCCTGTACCAGGTTCCCGTTTAAGATGATTTCGTTGTATGGAATAGGATAGAAGTATTTGCGGTCTTCGTACTTACGTTCCAGGTTGTCAAACAGCTGGAGATTACCGTTGCTGCCATTGCTCAGCTTGAATTGTACCTTGTCTATAAGAAAATAATACACACCCGGAACTTTTGTTGCCGGGATTTTCTCTACAAAGCAAACATCCATTTTACCATCTTCATTCAAATCCATCAGTGTATTGAGAGATGGTACATACATGCCGTCGTAGGGCATAGTTAGCAGGTTACCGAGGTGCCAGCGTTTCAGATCGTCGTAGCGGAAGCCTTCCAGTGCCAGTTCAATGCCCCGTTCGCGGCGTATTTCCAGCAGCACCGGGTCATTGATGCCCGGGAAATAATGTTGCTGCAGGTAAGGATCTGCAGCGGTTGGCATGGTAGTAACGGTAATGCCTGCACGCTGCCGCAGCGGCGCAATGGTCAGGTCCCAGTCGCCCGCCGTAAAACTGCCCCGTTCTGCTTTTGCTTCCGCATAGTTCAGCAGCACTTCCGCGTACCTGATCAGCGGCAGCGAGTTGAAGTTCTCGGCAACGCCATCAGTAGCTTTCGCATCTACAGCCAGTTTGATGGGCATATAACCTGTATAGGTATACGTAAAATCCGGTGGCGTTACCACACCATCACGGGTATAGTTGCCCATACGGATGCTTTGTTTCAGGCGCAGGTCACGGTTCTTTACTTCCTCTGCAAAAGGGATCTTATTATAATCAGGTTGGGCGGTGAATGGCGTACCGTCGGTATTGAGGTAAGTGTTGATAAAGGTTTTGATGAAGCTGTAGCGGCCACCATAGGTGGCGCTGGTCCAGTACCAGTTGGCATCGTTGAATACGCGCAGGCTTTTGTTGTTCACCGCAGCGAGCAGTACTTCTGTGCTGTTGGGCGTTTCATTGATGAACAGGTTGCGGTAATTCAGATCGGCAGCACCGCTGGTGAGCAGTTTGTACTGGTTGCCTTTGATCACCTCGTTGGCAGCAGCTGCGGCTTTATCGAGCCAGTCGTTAGCGGTGGCGGTGAGTTTCAGCTTCGGGTGGTATTTACGGATGGTGCCTTCAAACAGGCATACCCTTGATTTAAAGGCAAGGGCTACCCACCTGGTGATCTGCGAGGCGCCGTTATCTTTCGTATTACGGATATGGCTACACGCATAATCAAGATCGGCCAGTACATTGTCCATTACCAGGGTGCGCGGGTCGCGGCCCTTATACAGGTCGGGGTCATCGGCAGCGAGACTTTTATCGTACCAGGGCACATCGCCAAACTGTTTTACTTTGGTGAAGTAAAACCAGGCGCGGAAGAAGCGGGCAAGACCAATGTAATGTTCTTTTGCTTCATCGGTGATCTTTGCATTACCTGCATGTTCCAGGAAGTAGTTGATCTTGCGCAGTGCGCTCCAGCTCCAGCCGGTGGCTTCTGTGGGGCCAAAGGCGCCGTAAATGTAGTTAGACAACGTTCTGCCCACCAGGTAATCGCTCATGGCATCTCCCCTTACAATATCACTGCCATCGGGCAGGTCAAGATAAAAGGAGTTGGCGTATAGCTGCAGGTCCTTTTCGGAATTGAACGCATTTTCGGGCGACAGCTTATCAAAAGGTTTAAGGTCCAGATCACGGTTACATGCACTCATGATCATCAATCCGGCAACCAGTAAGAGAATATTTTTCATGATCATTTTATTTGAATGTTACATTGATCCCTATGGTGTAGGTTTTCAGCATGGGATAGCTCATCCCGTTGCCGGCGCCATCGTTCAACTCAGGGTCGGAACCCTCAATTACTTCAGGGTCCATTGTTTTCACATATTTATACATCGGGCTCCACGTCCACAGGTTTTGGCCTGTTACGTAAACCCTTGCATTGGCAATACCGGCCCTGTTCACTAATGAGGCAGGCAGGTTGTATCCCAGCGTGATATTTTTGAGACGCAGGTAAGCGGCGTTCTGTAAATATTTGGATTGGGTGACCTGTAATTCCGCGCGGGAGTTCAGCGCTGTATAACCGCGCATACGGGGAAAGTATGCATCCGGTTTATCTTCCGACCATATGTTGTTCATCACATCCACCGGCTGCCAGCTATAGGGACGGTTGTAGGCGCCCCAGAAGAGGGAGTTGTCTGCTCCAGGCCAGAAGTCTCTTTTGCCAATGCCCTGCAGGAAGAAGGAAAGGAAAATATTATTCCATTCCATGTTGCCGGTGAAGCCATACATATAACGGGGAGAGCTGTTACCGATAACGGTTTTATCGCCCGGATCGGAAAGTGAGCCGGCGCCTTCATTGATCTTTTTATCGTTGTTGAGATCCTTGAATTTGATATCGCCGGGCAGTATTTTATTGGCGGCAGATACACGGATAAAGCTCTGATCAATGCCACGGGTGTCGATTTCATTCTGATCCCTGAAGTAACCATCATTTACAAAGCCCCAGATATCGCCGATCTGCATGCCTTCATAGTAGGTATTGATAAGCCCGAGTGGATTATTGAAGCGGGTGATGACGCTTTTGTTATCAGAAAGCACCAGGCGGGCATCATAGCTGAAAGGTTTGCTGCCGCCGGTTTTGTTCCTACACCCGATGGACACTTCCCATCCTTTTGTTTCCAGGTCGGCATAGTTGCCTTTAGGTTCAGTAGCGCCAAAAACGCCGGGGAGCGGTAGCCCGTCGGTAAACATATCTTTTGTTTTACGGGTGTACCAGTCGGCTGTAATGGTGAGCCGGTTATTGAGCAGGGCAAGGTCTGTACCGAAGTTAAGCGTAGTGGCTTTTTCCCAGGTAAGGCCATTGGGTATTACGTTGGGTTGCTGCGTATAGTCGGGCCGTATACCGTTGAGTATATGTGCCATTTGAGTTACGCTCATTGTTTCCAGGAACTTATACGGGGAGATGTTTCCATTACCAAGCGTACCGTAGGAAGCTCTCAGCTTCATATCGGATACTATTTTATAAGGGATGTTCCAGAACTTTTCTTTGGAGATCCTCCATCCTGCGGAGGCGGATGGGAAGAAGCCCCATTGCTGCGTTTGCGGGAACTTGGAGGTACCGTCGTACCGGCCGTTCACTTCCAGCAGGTAGCGTTCATCGAAGTTATAATTAACGCGGAAGAAGCCGCCCAGTGTACGCCATTCGTTGCCGCCGCCCCGCAGGGTAAAGTTGAGGCCGTTGGTAAGGGAGAAGTCGGGCAGCTCATTGTTGATGATGCCGTCGCGCTGTATGTACCTGCTTTTCAGCAGGGAGTTTTCATAGTTGTAGCCGGCCATTACCTTGAAGTAATGTTTGCGGTAAGTGTGTTCGTAATCAGCGTAGAAGTTGGCCGCGAGGTAATTTGTTTTATCATCATTTTCATTGATCTTACTTTCGCCGCGTTCCAGCATTACACCCGGTTTTTTACTGTAAGGCACGGGTGTGTATATACGTTTTTCCACATCGTTGAGGCGCCAGAAGGTAAGATCGCCGTTTACATGTACTTTATTTTTAAAGAAGGTAGCGGTAAAGCGGGAGGTGTTGCGGATCTGCGCGCGGTTTAATTCTGATTGGTTATTACCTGAAATAAAGCTGCCGAATACGATGGAGGCGTTTTCAGTAAGCGTGCCGTCGGGATTATAGAGCATGGCAATGGGGAAAGCCTCGTCTGAGATCCTTCTCCATACCGGCGTATTGCTGGGATGATTTAGTATCGGGTAGAAATAATTTGTTTGTGTGAAGTTCAGGTCGTTTTCCACTTTGAGCCACGGTAACGCCTGTACGGAGCCGCGTGCGCGGAGATTATAGGTTTTGAAGTTATCCGGGTTATAGCGGAAGATGCCATCCTGCGCCATGTAGCGGCCGGAGAGGTAATAGTTTACATTTTTGCTGCTGCCGGAAAGACTGAGATTATGTTCCATAGATGGATTGTTATCTGCATAGAGTTCTCTCAGCCAGTCGGTGTTGCCGTAGTAAACATATTCGCCTGTAGTGGGGTTGATGTCTGTTTTGGGCAGGGAAGGATCGTCGTTCCTGCGTTTCAGCTCATCGAGGTAGTCTAACGAGAACGGGAATACGGAGTTAGCCTTTTGCGGGTGCGAGGCATAGTCGTTCCACGAGGTAAATGCTTCATCAAAGTTTTTAGCCCATTCGTAACCGTTAGTGATCATTTTGGGTTTGATGGTGCGTTCGTTGATCGAGTAGCTACCGGAGTAGTTGAGCGTGGTTTTATCTTTTGCCGGGCTTTTGGTGGTGATAAGGATAACGCCGAACGATCCCCGGGAGCCGTAGATGGCGGCGGCAGCGGCGTCTTTCAGTACCGTAACGCTTTCAATGTCGTTGGGATTGAGGAGGGAGGGCTCTCCGGGCACGCCGTCGATGAGCACGAGGGCGCTGCCGCCTGCGCCGATGGAAGTGGTGCCACGTACATTATAGGTGGCGCTGCGGGTAGGTTTACCATCCGTCATGCGGATATTAAGATTAGGGATAACGCCCTGTAATCCGCGGGTAACGCTGGTAAGCGGCCTGTTTTGAAATACCTCGCTGCCTACCTGGTCTACCGCGCCGGTGAGGTTTATTTTCTTTTGTGTACCATAACCTACTACCACAAGATCCTGCAGTTGTTTGGCGGAAGATGCGAGCTGAAGATCAATGGTATTGCGGTTGCCAACGGGAATTTCCTGTGGGGTATAGCCTACAAAGGAAAAAACAAGGACCGCTTCATTGCCGGGTACCGCAAGCTGGTAGCGGCCTTCCGTATTGGTGGTAATACCGGTGGTACTGCCTTTCACCCTTACGTTCACGCCAATGAGTATCTCTCCTTTATCGTTGGTAACCTGTCCCTTTACGTTCCGGGACGTTTGGCCTGATAGGGCATAAGGCCATGCCAGCAGCAGGAAACAGCATATGTACATCCTGTACATAACAGTGCAGCTAAAGTGATTCATAACTGGAAGTGTTTTGTTTTGGTTGATCCTTTTTCTATAACATGAAATTGTTTATTGATCCGTTGACATTGATTCTTCTGGCCTTTTTCCGGATCTGATGTGGCATTTAATTAACGTTGGAACATACGGTGCGCATCGATGTTATGTTTAAAATTAAACAAAATTTAATTAAATTAAAGTAAATGTAAGTAAACTATTTAATCTTTTTAAATATTTTTTAACCTGTGAGAATATGGCTATTCCTGGCTTTGTAAAGGGTAATTACTATAATAGTGGCGGTTTTACGGAAAACGGCGTTGAAGTCTTGATTAATAATTTTATATTTGATGAAAGAAATTTAAACAGAAATAAGAAACTCAACTTTCCATGAATATTACAGACAGACATCAGCTTATTCTGCAGAAGTTGCAGGAAAACGGGAAAGTGGATATCCAGGAACTGAGTGATGCATTACAGGTATCGGGTGTAACTATACGTAAAGACCTTAAGCTGCTGGAGGAAAAAAAGTTGTTGTTCCGTACCAAAGGCGGCGGGTCTACACAGAATCCTTATACGGTGGAGCGGCCCATCAATGAAAAGGAGTTTATTAAAGCGGAGGAAAAGAAGAAGATAGCGAAAGCGGCGGAAACGCTGATTGGCATGAACGATTCCATCATTATCGGTTCAGGTACCACTGCTTTTGAGCTTACGCGCTACCTGCATCCGTCCAAACATATCACGGTGATCACGCCTGCGCTGAAGGTGGCGCTTGAACTTTGTAACCGTCCTTTTGTGGATGTATTGCAGATAGGTGGGCTTATCCATCAAACTTCCTCTTCTGCGGCGGGTTCCTTCGCAGAGCGCCTGCTGGACGATATTTCCTGCGGAGTATTATTTATAGGGGTAGATGGGATTGATATGGAGTTTGGCCTTTCTATTACCAACCTGGCAGAGGCAAGCCTTAATATGAAGATGATCAACCTGGCCCAAACCGTGGTGATCATGGCGGACAGTTCCAAGTTCAACCGCCGGGGCATAGGCCGTATCTGCAGCCTGGAACAGGTAGATTATATTATTACGGACAACCTTGTAGCTGCCGATACCGTTAAAACGCTCACGGAACATGGCGTGAAAGTGATCATTGCAGAATAGCCGGCATACGCTCCATATAGAAGGAAGATGACCGGTTCTCACTTTTTTTTATAACTTTGCCGCGTGAGAAAGGCAGTCGCTATACTCTTAATGGCCCTCTACCTGCTGGGCACTACTGAAGCAGGGCAGGTGTTAAAACTGCCGCTGCTGGTGGAGCATTATATCAAGCACAAAGGGGAGAGTCCCGGTATTACGCTTTTCTCATTCTTTAAAATGCATTACGTGGACCCTCAGCCCTACGATGCAGATTATCAGCAGGATATGGAGTTGCCTTTTAAAACCTGCCTGTATTTTTTCACGCTTACACCTCCCAGTATATTACCCATTTTACCGCAACTATCCTTTAAAGTGCCTGCAGAGGCGCCTGTAATGCGGGAAATCATCAATGATAAAATACCTCCCTATCTTCCTTTACACAACATTTTCCAGCCTCCCCGCGGCGTATAAGAACGAAGGATCGCCTTTGGCGATCAAAGCGAATTTTGTCTGACTCAGGATTATGATGATTTCGCTGATTACCCTGATT
>NZ_DATMTE010000354.1:0-21484 GCF_035564935.1 Chitinophaga sp.
CTTAAAAATGTGGGGCCTAAAGGTTACCCGGGCATGCCTGAAGTAGGCAATCTCGGGCTGCCGGCGAAGTTACTGGCCAAAGGCATCACTGATATGGTGCGCATTTCCGACGGACGGATGAGCGGCACCGGCTTTGGCACCGTGGTACTGCATGTATCGCCGGAAGCGGCGGCAGGTGGCAACCTGGCCATTCTCCGCGATGGAGATATCATTACGCTGGATGTGCAGCAACGCAAGCTGGAAGCGGCTGTTTCCCCCGAAGAAATTACCCGCAGGAAAGCTGCCTGGCAACCGGTTTACCCGCAATCAACGAGAGGATATGTGCAGCTGTACCAGCAGCATGTGGAACAGGCGCATCTCGGCGCCGATCTCGATTTTCTCAAAGGCAGCTCCGGCAGCGAAGTAACCAGGGATTCACACTAAAAAACGGCTTATGACATTTGATAAGAAAGTAGCTATTGTTACCGGCGCGGGCCAGGGCATCGGGTTTGAGATCAGCAAACAACTGGCATTACAGGGAGCTACCGTTATCCTGAATGATATTGATACGGCGCTGGCCCAACAGGCCGCAGATGCTATTACCGCCGCAAAGGGACATTGCCTCCCGCTGGCCGGCGACTCCGGCGATATCAACTTTATCCGCGGGATGGTGAACACGGCAGTTACACAATTCGGCAGGCTGGATATCGTTATCGCCAACGCAGGGATCACTCTCTTTGGCGACTTCTTTACCTATACACCCGAAGCGTTCAACCGGGTGATGCAGGTTAACCTCGGCGGTACATTTTTCCTGGCGCAAACCGCCGCCAACCAAATGAAACAACAAGCGGAAGGAGGATCCATTTTGTTCACGTCTTCCGTAACCGGTCACCAGGCGCATAAAGATCTCGCAGCTTACGGCATGAGTAAAGCTGCGCTGGAAATGCTCGCCAAAAACTTAGTGATTGAATTATCTGCCTTTAAAATTACAGTGAATACCATTGCTCCCGGCGCCACCCTCACAGAACGCACGCTGGATGATCCTTCTTACGAAAAAACATGGTCGGGCCTCACGCCTATGGGGCGCCCCGCCTATACGCAGGATATTGCCAGCGCAGCATTGTTCCTGGTATCGGACCAGGCAAGGCATATTACCGGCCAAAGCCTCATTATTGATGGGGGCTGGACCAGCATCAGTCCTTCGCCGTTTTGAATTACCGGCCAAAGCCTCATCATAGTGGCTGAACCGGCGCCTTTCCAGGCTACCGTTCTGCAATAAGCTCCAGCAGCTCCTTTGCACTGAGCTTCCCCGACTGATCGCTGCCTTCCAGCAACTGATCGGCCAGATCCCGCTTGCTGTTATGCAGCGCAATGATCTTTTCCTCTATTGTATATTGTGCTACCAGCCGGTAGATAGTTACCGGCCTGGTTTGCCCGATACGGTGCGCCCTGTCGGACGCCTGTTCTTCAATGGCAGGATTCCACCATGGATCCATGTGGATCACATAATCTGCCGCTGTTAAATTAAGCCCCAATCCACCCGCTTTCAGGCTGATCAGGAACAGTTGCCCGCTCCCCGCCTGGAAATCCTTCACCAGCTTATCACGCTGCGGTATGGGCGTGCTGCCGTCCAGATAGAGATAAGTGATCCCTTGCTGATCCAACGCCGCCCTTACCAGGTCGAGGTGTTTTACAAACTGGCTGAACACCAGTGCACGGTGATTGTTCGATACCAGTTCTTCCACAATTTCCCGGAATATCATTAATTTGGAAGATGGGATATCGGCTTCATCATCCACCAGCTGCGGGTTACAGGCCGCCATCCTCAGCCGGCTGATCTCCGCCAGTGCACGGATATGCTGCTGCGCCGTACTCCCTTCCTGCGCCTTGATATTTTCCAGCGCCTTCCTGCGCAGGGCTTCATAAAACGATGCTTCATCCGGCGACAGGCTCACCAGTTTTATAATATCCGTTTTAGTTGGCAGTTCATCCAGTACGCCTGTTTTGGTACGGCGTAATATAAACGGTGATATCAGCTTTTTCAGGTGCTGCTTCACCGTACTTTCCGGGTTCCTCACCGAAGGGAAAACAAACTGTTTATTGAAATGATCCAGTGTGCCCAGCAGTCCGGGGTTGAGAAAGTTAAACAGGTTCCAGATCTCCGCCATATGATTTTGTATAGGCGTTCCCGTTAGCATGAGTTTAAATCCTGCCTGCAGCAACATGGCCGCTTTGGAAGTTTTTGTCTGGAAGTTTTTGATCATATGCGCTTCGTCCAGCACCAGTGTGGGCCACTTTATGGCAGCCAGCAATTTCTCCTCCGTTTGCAGTAAGCCATAGGTGGTGATCACCACATCAAAAGGGCCGGCGCCTTTTATTAAGGCCGAACGGCGGCCATTGTGCAGGAATATCACATTCAGTGAAGGGGCAAACCGGCTGATCTCATTACTCCAGTTGTTCACTACGGAAGCAGGACAAATAACCAATGCAGGACCATCGGGCGCACGGTGCAGCAGCAGTGCAATAGCCTGTATGGTTTTACCCAGTCCCATATCGTCTGCCAGGCAGGCGCCTGCCCCCCATGCAGCCAGGTGCGTCATCCAGCGGAAACCTTCTTCCTGGTAAGGGCGTAAAGTAGTCTGGAGTGTAACCGGCACCGTTATATCCAGCGCCATGGCGGCAGCCCGTTTGTTTACAAAGGATTTCCATGCAGCATCCGTAGCAACGCTGCCGGCATGCTCCAGTAGTTCGTCCAGCACGGGCAGGGCATATGGCTGAATGCTCACATTATCGCGATCAATATTAGCCACACTGGCCATTTCGTTTAGCCGGCGGCGTAAGTCGCCCGTTAATGCCAGGTATTCCCCGTTCTGTAGCGCAATAAATCTTTTCTTCACCGTACGCGTAGTGTCCAGCAGGTCTTTCAACGCCAGCACTGTAGTTTCATCCACTTTCAGTTCACCGGTGCACATAAACCAGTGATCTTTTTCTTTCAGTGAAATATGTAATTGGGGAAAACCGGCCTGCTGTCTTATTTTGTACCGCTCCCCTTCCGGCCATTCTGCCCTTACCAGTTCAGGATGCCCGTGAATTATTTCGAGCAGTTGCAAACAATCCAGCGGGTCTTCAAAAATAATGGTATCGTCGGAGAGGTCCTGGTCTATAGCGCCCTGGATAAGGTTCAGCAGGGTTACCATATTGTCTTTTTCTTTGGCCAGGTCACGGATGGCTTGCCACCGCTCCCCGTTACTGATCCCGATAATATTATGTGCGCCTGTACCAGGCTTGCAATACGGTGGATCGGTGGTAAAAGGTTTCACATAAATACCGGCCTTTAACCCGTCGCCAAGCGGTAGTAATTGCACCACAATGCGGCTGTCGCCCGGACGCCTGCTGATATTTGCGGCAATATCCCCCATGTCCGCATGAATGGTGAGGTGTGCGCCAATACTTTTCAACACCTGGATCAGCTTATCCTTCCCGGCCGCCGGCACCACGGGGATCTGTTCCAGTGTTTGCAGTAAACGGCGCTGCTGGGCGGTAAGATGAATGATCTTCAGGCGGGTATTACTTTCTTTTACAAACACTGTTTCACTGGTATAATCGTTCACGTTGGCACTGAAAGTATATCCATGCCCCAACCTGTTAACACTCAGCTCCGGTTGTGCTTTTATAATCTCTACAGAAACGGAAATATCATCTGCAGAAAATAACAGCGGGTGGCCGGCAATTTCTTCCCATACTGTTTCTGCAAATGAATAAGATTCCCCGTCGTAGTTATAATAATGTTCCTTCTGCACAGTAGCGCCTATCCTGAAATCCTGTTCTGTCATCGCTTCCGCCTTGCCTTCCTTTAGTTTTTTCAGTGCCACATTCCGGCCGCTGCTCCAGGTATTACTGCCCTGGGATGTTTGTAATACCGGCTGGATCTTATACCGGTCAAAATCTATCAGGTAAATTAACCGGGAAGTGGCTGCATTCTTTTCTTTCCTGGCAAGATAGGTATCGGCGCCCAGTAATGTGTTTAATAACCGCTCCCAGTCCGGCGTTTGCTCCATCTGTGAAAATACAGGCGGATAGGTGATAACGGCGCCAGCTTCCTGGTATACGCTTTCATATCCCTGGTAATCATCTCCCTTAAATAAATATAAATATTCGTAGGTCAGTAACCGGTAGTGACGTTCCATACCGAGAGACAGTAAACGTGCTGCATTACTACTGAAGGTGCGCAACAATTTACTTTTCGGATGCAGCAGCTGTAAACACAATACAGACAGGTAACTCAGCAGGTTGCTCTCTCCTCCTTCCAGTATCAGCAACAGCAACTGCTCTCCCTTCTCTTTCCGGCCTGCGTGAAAATGCAGCAGGCAAATTGCAGGCGTAATGGCAGGGAACAGCTTCCGTTCATAGGCAGCTATGATTTTAGTGATCAGCGGATTGGTTTGTTCACCAGGTAATACCGCCAGTGTAAACGCATAATAAAATGCGAACAAAGGGGACAGTGGTATAGTATGTTTTTTATCGTACTGCCGCTGACGTTTGATGCCTTTCTCAAAACAGGAAAGCGCCTTTGCCGCTTGTCCGCTATATAATAATATTACTGCCCGGGCAAACAGGTCATCCGCTGTTTTATCTACCGCAGGCAAATCAAGCTGCCCCTGCAACAGCAACAGCTCCGGGAAACCGGCGGTATATTGCCGGCGGAAGGTTTCCAGTTCTTCCACGGGCGGCATTTTCAGCAGATTATATTTTAAGGCAAAAGATACCATTTTGTCGAGGCTCTCCTGGCTGAAAAAAGGTAACAGCGCTGCGTAAGCGGGATAATACAACAGGTAGGAAAGATAAGGCTGGTACTCGTTAAGCTCCATTTCCAGTTTTCTTACCGGCGGCGATAAAAGGAAACGGTCACCGGTAAAATAAGCGGTAAGCAGTTGCTGTAAATCCTGCAGCCGTGCGCTCATGCTGTAAAACGCGTGTACGGCATACCTCGTTCTTTCCAGCAATGCAGCATAGGCAGGCTGTTTTATAGTTACCGGGAAAAGCAAAAAACTCATTTCCGGTACCAGTGCATAATTACCTGTTACATTTTTAATGACCAGTCCGGCCGCTACCAGGTGTTTCAATATTTCACTGACCCTGAGCCCTTTCATTTCTTCCACGCAGTTCACTGCGTCGGTAATAGTAAATGTTTCCAGCGGGTACAGGTATACAGACATCACATCCATCACCAGCCGGGTATCCCTTTCCTGTGATTCGTATTGCCTCAGATAGAAACTTTCGTTGACCATAGCAACAAAAGTAGCTGAAAATATTTTGGGAGGCAGACAACCTTTTCCCGGTTTTTACCGAATACGTATAGGTACCGGTTGGCAAACCGGGTTGTTACTGACCAACAACCCGTAATAGCGTATTATTTCAAATTTCTAAAAATTTTAACTGCATGAACTGCTTTAAAAACACCCTGCTTTCATTGATAGCCTTTAGTGGTATTGTTTCCTTCAGCGCCTGCGGCGGAAATGACGACAACCCCGACACTCCTGCACCTAAGCCCGTAGTACAACTCAGCGCCGACGCTACTTTGGGAAATCACCTTACAGATGTGGATGGTAATTCCCTCTATTATTTCTCCAACGACTTTGATGGTAAAAACAACTGTACCGGCGGATGCGCTGCAGTATGGCCCATTTATTACGCCGGCGATAATCTTGCGCAGGCCGCACTGGGCACAGGTTTAGACATTAAAGATTTCACCACCATTACTACCCTCGACGGTAAAAAACAAACTGCTTATAAAGGATGGCCGCTGTATTACTTTGCCCCTGCGGTGGGTGGCGTTAACGTGCGTGAAGCGCCCGGAAAAACAACCGGTGAAGGGGTGAATAACATCTGGTTTGTAGCCAAACCCGATTATACCATACAGCTGATCAACGCACAACTGGTGGGCGCCGATGGTAAAAATTACAAGGCAGACCATACCGTTGGCGATGGCAAAACATTTTACTTCACTGACGGCAAAGGCCTTACACTTTATTCTTTCAATAAAGACAGCTTTAACATCAACAAGTTCACCAAGGCTGATTTTTCCAACAATGCTGTTTGGCCTATTTATGAAACAGACCAGATCGTGGTGCCTTCTATTCTTGACAAGACATTATTTGCCAGCATCACTGTTGCCGGTAAGAAACAATTAACCTACAAGGGATGGCCGCTGTATTACTTCGGACAGGATGCAGGTGTAAGGGGCTCCAACAAAGGCGTGAGCTTCCCGGCGCCAGGCGTTTGGCCGGTAGTTACAGAAGATGTGGCAGCCGCTCCTAAACCATAACCATTGCCAGCAACCGTAAAACGGGACGGCTCAGTATTCGGTATGAATGCTGAGCCGTTGTATTTGATGGAATATGTAAACTATTCTCTTCTGCTTTCCACGGTATACACGAAACTGTCGGCCCGGTAATACCCCAGGTTATATTCGATGGGGCGTTCGCCCTGGTCGTATACGAAGCGTTTTCTCAACAGGATAGGGTGACCGGTTTCAAGTTCCAGTTTGGACGCTATAAATTTGTCGGCCGACTTTGCACTGATTTCCTCTTTGGATAAAGTGGCCACTGTCATATAATCCTTCTCCAGGATATCGTATAAAGGGCGTTTGAAATCTTCTTCGCCGGTTAATCCCACCCGGGGATGAAAATAGGAAATGAAATATACAAAGGGGCCTTCCGCTTTTCCTCTCAGGCGTTCCAGCTTAAGCACTTTTTTATTTGGACTGATCTCAAAGAAATTGGCGATGGTTTCATCGGGCAACACCCAGGTAACATGCAGTTCAAAATTTTTGATGATGATACCGCGTGCGGTCATCTCCTGTGTGAAGCTCAGCCAGTTCTTTGATTTGGAACTGATTGCCGCTTCCGCCACTTTAGTGCCCACTCCTTTTTTCCTGGTCAGCAGTCCTTCGTATACCAGTTTGTTTAATGCATGCCGTAAAGTAGATCGGGAAATGGCCAGTTGTTTTGCCAGCTGCACCTCGTTTGGTAAAAATTTTCCACCGGTGTACTGTGGATCTTTTATCATGTTTCGCAACAGGTTCTCCGCCTGTATATGAAGTGGTAAAGGATTTTTATGATCTATACTCAAATTCATGCCTGCAAAGCAACTGGAAATAAACAAGAAAAACAATTTTAGACTGCCTTATTTTGGGAGTATGTATGCCCTGACCCGAAAAAACACTATTCAAACAAAGTATACCCACCTCCTACAGCGCTATTACATAAGAGTCAAATAATCAATTAATTAGCAAGCAATCCCGCTATTAAAGAAATGTTAAAAACTTTTCTTGCAATTATTAAATTATGTTTATATGTTTGTACATAATATCCGGGGCCACATTATGAAAAAATACTTTTCTATAATTCCCATTATTGCTGGTATCGCTGCGCCTGTTTTCCTTCCGGGAAGCCTGGCTGCCCAATCCAGCCCCGGGACCCTGGCGGCAACTGTGATGGCAGACAGCAGGCTGGATACTGTACAGGCCAGGGCATTACGGCTACTCACCGGTTTCTCTGCCGGTACTTCCTACGGGGAAGTATGGATCAGGGACTTCAATACTTTTATTAATGGCTCGCTGCAGGTATTACCACCTAACCAGGTAAAGGAAATGCTGTTGCTTTTCTTCCGTATGCAGGGGGAGGATGGCAATATACCCGATGGCGTTATTCCAAAGGAAAAGGCCAATGCGGGCTACCAGTACCGGTATTCCGACCTTGCGCCGCAGTGGGCTGCACATAAGAATACCGTGGAAACCGACCAGGAATCATCTTTGATCCAGGCGGTTAGAAAATACGTAACTGTTACCGGCGATAAGGACTTCCTTTTTTTGGCTATAAATGATAAAACGATTTTGCAACGGATAGAGGCCGCTATGGCCTATCTGCTGAAAGAGCGTTGGTCGGAAAAATACGGGCTGATCAAAGGCGCTACTACCATCGACTGGGGCGATGTACAGCCCGAAAGCGGCTGGGGAGTGGCCATTAACGGGAAAACGAAATGGGCGGTCGATATTTATGACAATGCAATGCTTGTGATCGCCATACAGGATTTCCTGGCTATAAAGCCCAAAAATTACCAGGCGCAGCAAAACTGGAGCAAAGTAGCTGTTGATATACGGAGCCATGTGCGCAAATATTTATGGGATAACCGGGCGCAGAAATACATACCACATCTTTATTTGAACGGAAGCCCGTTTTCCCCCTCATTCAATGAAAAAGAAATCCTTTACACAGGAGGCACTGCCTGTGCAATACTGGCCGGGTTCCATACATCCGGGGAAATAGCGGCCATTAACAGGCAAATGAGGCAGGCCGCCTCCAAAGAAAAGTTCGCCACCATAGGTATCACGGTATATCCTCCTTACCCGGCAAAAGAGTTCCCGAATATGCACCCTTATGTGTATCAGAACGGGGGCGACTGGACCTGGTTTGGCGGACGGATGATACAGGCGCTTATTTTAAACGGGTTTATAAAGGAGGCTGTAGCAGAACTCAAACCAATGACAGACCGTGTCATTGCGCATAACGGTTTCTTCGAATGGTATGATGTTCAGACTGGCGCACCTAAAGGATCGGGAGATTTTCGCGGGGAAGCGGGTGTTTTACTGGACGCCATCACGCTTTTGAAAAAATGGGCAATTCATCGGCAGGAACTAAACAATTAAGGCTGCTCATTTATTATTTATTTATCAACCGGATCTTATTAAGAAACATATAATTACCATCATCTTAAAACCAAATCTCACTTGTTATCACAGGGGCTATATATAGCATCCCCTTGATCGCTATCAACTGAAAACATTTACCGGCTATTATTACCTCATCACTAAAGACTTGTTATGAAAGCAAAACTATTTTATGTGCTTGCATGCCTGCTATTTTCCATGCATGCAATGGCCCAGATTAAAATAAGCGGCAAGGTTACCAGTGCCGCTGACGGATCTGTGATTCCCAACACTACGGTGGCCATTAAAGGTACTTCCAGCGGAACCATCGCCAATGTAGACGGTGTGTACTCCCTGACGGTGCCCAATCAAAACTCGGTACTGGTATTCTCGTTTACAGGATTCGGTACAAAAGAAGTTGTTGTGGGAAATCAAACTACTATCAACGTATCACTGGAAGTGCAGGTAAATACCCTGAGCGACCTCGTGGTAATTGGTTACGGATCGGTGAAGAAATCTGACCTCACCGGTGCGGTAGCGTCCCTCAAAGGCGAACAGGTGATGGACAAACCCGTTCCCAACATCTCCCAGGCCTTACAGGGTAAAGTGGCGGGTGTAGACGTAAACATCAACAGCAGCGCACCCGGCCAGGCGGCTAAAGTACGCGTACGTGGTATCGGTTCTATCAACTCTTTTGTAGATCCGTTGTACGTGGTAGATGGTGTGGCGGGTGTAGATGCGAATGCCCTCAACCCTAACGACATCGCCTCCATTGAAGTACTGAAAGACGCCTCCTCTACCGCCATTTATGGTGCACGCGGCGCCAACGGTGTAATTATGATCACTACCAAACGCGGTAAGGCAGGTCCCACACAGGTAAGCTACCAGGGAGATGTGAACGTAAGCACACTGGCCAGCCACCTTCCTACATTGAACTCTGAGCAATTTGTAAAAGTATATAACGAAGCTTTTGCCAATGCTACCAAGTTCGACCCGGATCACGGCACCTGGACACCAACAGCCATATTGGATCACGAACATTTTCCCTTGCTGTTCGATGAAAACGATAAACCATTGTACAACACCAACTGGGAGAAGGAAACCTATAAACCGGCCGTGTCTACCAGCCACCAGGTGAACTTCCAGGGTGGTAATGATAAACTGCTCTATAGCGCCTCCCTCGGTTACCTCGATCAGAATGGTTTAATGATAGAATCCTGGTTCAGAAGATATTCTGCCAGGGCTACTTTTGATGACCAGGTAAAAGACTGGCTGAAAATTGGCGGCGCCCTTAACATCGTATCCAGTACACAAAGATTGGTATCCGATGGTAATGGTTCCTTAAACGTACCCAGGATGGTGACGGAAGAAGTACCTATTGTACCTGTAAGATATCCCGATGGCAGCTGGGCCGGTAACTATGATATACCTGGCCTGGAGGGCGGTCCAAACCCTGTACAGATAGCACAGAACAGGTATACCCTCAATAACCAGATGCATACCCTGGGCAATTTTTACATGCAGTTCCAGATCACCAAAGACCTGAATTTCAAAACCGATTTTGGTTATGATCAGATCAGCAACAAAGCCAATTTCTATTCTGCCGGCGATCTTCCCCACCTGTCGCAGGACCAGGGAGGTGTAGCCAGGGTCACCACCGACTATCGCAAGTACTGGCAGTCGGAAAACTATCTTACTTATAACAAACAATTCAAAAATAATAACAGCCTAAACGCGGTAGTAGGTATTTCATTCCTGGAATTCCGTAATGAAAACGCCCTGGCGGAAACACAGAATTTCCTGTCTGATTACTTCCAGTGGAACTCCCTGGCCGCAGGTTCGGTACGTAACAACATCACTTCAGAAACGCAGCCATGGTCTATGAACTCTTACTATGGCCGCGTTAATTATAACCTGAAGAATAAATACCTCTTTACCGCCACTGCCAGGTACGATGGTTCTTCTAAATTCAGTAAAGACAACCAGTTCGCCTTCTTCCCTTCCGTAGCAGCCGCATGGCGCGTTTCAGAGGAGGACTTCCTGAAGAACAGCAAAACCATCAATAACCTGAAGATCCGCGCCAGCTACGGTACTTCCGGTAACCAGGAAATTGGTCAGTTCCAATACTCTCCACAGTACCGTCCTGATCAAACCGTTATAGGCGGCGCCAACCAGCCTACGTTGGTACCAGGTTATATAGGTAACCCGGATCTGAAATGGGAACGCTCCAACCAGATAGATGCAGGTGTGGAACTGGTAATGGTGGATAACCGCATCAACCTGAATGTGGATTATTACAACCGTAAAACATCCGACCTGCTGCTGGCCACCCCTATTCCATGGTCCGCAGGTATGTATACTCCCAACGTATATAAAAACATTGGCGAGGTAAGAAATACCGGTCTGGAAGTAAACCTCAGTACCGTAAACATTCAGAAACCAAACTTAACCTGGACGACCACCTTCATTTTTGCGACCAATAAAAATGAGATCCTCACCCTCAACGATGGTAATGCGGATATCTTCCCCGGTCCTAACTTCCTGGGTCAAACCAATGTACTGCGTGTAGGTGAGCCTATCGGTTCTTTCTATGGCATGAACAGGCTGGGCATCTGGGGCACCGATGAAGCAGCCGAAGCAGCCAAACACTCCCTGCTGCCCGGCGACAGGAAGTATGAATATGATGCAGACGGCAATCCGGTATATAATATCATAGGCCGCGCTTATCCGAAATGGACAGGTACTTTCAGCAGCACCCTCAAGTACAAAGGATGGGACTTTAGTTTCGATATCCGTTTTGTACAGGGCGTAAATACAGCTGCCGCATTTAAACACTCTACGGAAGACCGCCAGACACTGGCCAACAGTTTGGCTACCGTACTGAATGCCTGGACCCCGGAAAACCAGAACACCCATGTTGCACAGGTACGCAGCTATAAATTTACGCAGGACTCCCATTTCGATACCTGGTGGGTAGAAGATGGTTCCTATATCAGGGGACAAAACTTCACGCTCGGCTATACTTTCCCTGAATCATGGATGCAGAAAAGCAAGATCCGCAAGTTCCGCATTTATGGCAGTGTGCAAAACCTTTTCCTCATTACCAAATACACCGGTTATGATCCTGAAGTAGACACCTTCAATTTTGGTTATGGCGCCAACACCGGGTTCTCACAGAACATCGACTTCTTCCCTTATCCCCGCCCACGCGTGTGGAACCTGGGTGTGAATCTTGATTTCTGATGAAATCGTATACCCGTTGATGTGATAATCTTTTTAGTGATTAAAAATTATGAAAATGAAAACGACTAAACATATCATACTTGCGCTGCTGGTGTTATTCGCCTGTTCCTGCAAAAAATTCCTGGAACAAAAACCCACGAATTTTCTTCTGCCGGATGCCGATCTGTCCGATCCCAAAGTGGCGCGTGCGCTGGCAAATGGTTCTTACCAGTACCTCCAGGGATTTTTACAGGGGCAGCCTTCTTCCTATGGCGGTAACGTTTACAACCTGATGGAATTTATGACAGGAAAGGCTAACAGCGATCTTGGTCAAACCGGGTTTGCCACTTTCCAGAACCTTAGCTATAATACCACTTCCTTCTATGTGGATACCTGGTGGCAACGTTTATACATGGGAGTAGGCGCCTGTAACCTGGCCATAGAGAAATTGCCCCAGGCAGCAGTATCAGATGCGGATAAAACCAATATGCTGGCAGAGGCGCATACACTGCGGGCACTTTATTACTTCCATCTGGTACGGCTATACGGCGCAGTTCCCAAAGTGACCGAGGTGCCAAAAGACCTGAACCTGAACCTGCCCCGCACAGCGGCAAAGGCTATTTATGATGAGATCATTATCCCCGATCTGCAAACCGCGGCAAAATCAACGCTGCCCTGGGCAGACAGAACCGGCAAGGTATCTATGGGACTCGTTCAGTCGCTCCTGGCAGATGTATATCTTACTTATGCCGGCGCTGCCATTAACGGGGGTAACCAATACTATGCACTATCGGCCGCCGCATCCAAATCCGTGATTGCAAACGGCGGCTATTTCCTGTTCCCGGAATACACGAATATGATCAACCCCAACAATAAAAATCTCGGGGAGTTCATTTTCCAGGTACAGTATGCAGCCTCCGTACCAAGCATTAACCCGCTTACACCACTTACCATTCCAAACTATGCAGGTATCTCCAAATATTCTGATGAGTATGGATCCGTATATCCTACCCCGCAGTTTATTGCATCATTCCCTGCAGGAGATAAACGTGTACAGGAAAGACAATTCTTCTATACCAAATACAAGAAGAAAGAACCCGCCACTGATACGTTTACATTTAAAGGCCGGTATATTTACAAATGGTTTGATTCGCTTGCTGTTGTAAGCACCGCAAAATCCGATCTCAACTATACACTTTACCGCCTGGCAGATGTATACCTGATGTATGCAGAGGCATCCAACCGTGCAGAAGGCGCTCCGAATGCAGACGCCATCAAATACGTAAATGCCATCAGGGCCCGCGCTAAACTGGCGCCTATAGGCGCCCTGTCACAAGCCAATTTTGAACATGAAGTATGGCTGCAACGGTATTTTGAACTATGCTTTGAAAACAAAATGTGGTTTGATATGGTCCGGACCCGGAAAGTACACAACGACGTAACCGGCAACTGGGATGATTTTGTTGGACATAAAACCGTATTCGGCGCTACTTTCGCAGCAAAACAATTACTGTTCCCTGTGCCTAAACAGGAAAGTGATGTGAACCCGAATTTATTGCCCAATAACCCGGGATTCTAATACGCATATTTTTTATTGAAAGACGGGGCTGCCTCAAAAGAGGCAGCCTTTTACTTTTGCAGGAGTTAAAAAGGGCTAATTTAATTTGTATAGCTATGTTAGGACGAGACCGGCTCTGCCATATGACAGCGTAAAGTAAAATCAGGATTTACATGACAGACTGTAAAACAATTTCAGGATTATTTCTTAACCTGTATAGCTATTTCAGGATTATCTAACAAGTATATAAACCTATTTTAGGACGTGACAAGGACGTGACCGTGTATGGGGGAGTGTATGCACAGTGTATGGGGAGTGTATGGGGAGTGTATGGTGAGTGTATGGTAAGCACTACACATAGACGAGTCCTAAGCACCAGAGAAGTATCCGGGAAGTATGCCAGAAGTAACTGACAAAAACGGCCAGCTACTTCTTTAGAGGTAGCTGACCGCAGGTAAATAATCCAGTTTTAAACTTCATCAGGGTACCTCATAATATTTATAAGAGATGCCTGCCTTTATTGACTTTATCTTGCTCCCCAAACTGATGCTTTAGCCCCTCGCAGGAACATCCACCCATTTTTTCACAAACATCAATATTCTTCCCGGCCTGATACATCGGAATACTAAATTATGTACGTATGTTTGTACATATGAAATATATTGTAGTCAAACTCCTTTTGTGCTATGGGATTGCAACCAGTATAAACGCCCGGTGGGCGGGGATTGTCCCAATACGCAACGGGATGCCGCTCTATTCACTAACCGCTGCAAAAGCCAGCGACGTAGCACTTCCACCCTCACGCCATGCGGCTCCACTCCCTTCATCAACCATTGCAAAGCCCCCTGCATTGCAACAACAGCCTGCCCCCTTTACCAGTATTGAACTGCAACCAACTGTAGCCTACCTGAACCATCACGGTACGCCCGCCCGCATGGTAAGGATGCGCTTTCACGGCGGCAAAAGCTACCAGCCCGCAGTGGTACATATGTATTTTAATGGCCGGGAAGACAGCCTCGCACTGGCACCCGGCAAGGACGGCATTTCCGAAGTGGAACTGCCTCTGCCCGGCCCGCCGGTAAATAAAGACGCCCAGCTGTTGGTTCATGTTGTCAGCAACGGCCAAACCTACACCGCCCGCTGTATTGTATCGCCTACCCGGCAGCAATGGAATGTGTATATCATGCCTCATTCCCATGTAGACGTAGGATATACCAACGTACAGGCAAAAGTGCTGGCCATTCATATGAACAATATCGATGAAGCCATTAAGATAGCCGCCCGCACGGCCAATTATCCGCCCGAAGCCCGCTTTAAATGGAATACAGAAGCCCTCTGGGTGGTAGATAAATACCTGGCCGCCGCCAGCGATGAAAAGAAACAGCGATTCCGCGACGCCGTTAAAAAAGGATGGATCAACCTGGACGGCGCCTATGCCAATACCAACACCAGCGCTACCTCCCCCGCACAGCTGTTGCAACTGTTTGCCACCGGCGCCCACCTTGCAAAAGATTATGACATCCACATCAACACTATGTTCCAGGGAGATGTGCCGGGAGCCTCCTGGGGCCTGGTAAGCCAGGCCGCCATTACCGGTATCCGGTATTTCCTGAGCGCACCCAATGCCAGCGACCGCATCGGCAGCTCCGGGCAATGGCGCGATAAACCCTTCTACTGGCAGGACGCCTCCGGCAAACAACAGGTCCTCTTCTGGCAATCATCGCCTTACTCTATCGGCTATACGCTGAAAGGAAGCAAAATACCCAACTTCTTTACCATAGAAGACCCCAAGCCTTACTACACCGGCAAGCCAAGTGAAAACTTTCTCAACCCCTACCTTTTTGATTATCTCTCCCAGCTGGAACATAATCACTTCCCCTACAACATGACACTCCTCACCTGGGCCATGAGCGATAATGCACCCATAGACCCCGAATTGCCGGACGCAGTAAAGGCATGGAACGAACGTTATACATCTCCCAAACTGATTATTACCTCCGTTAAGCAATTTTTCCAGGACTTTGAAGCCGGGTGGAAAGATAAGATCCCTGTATTTGCAGGCGACTATACCGAATACTGGACAGATGGCATCGCCTCCGGCGCAAAAGAAACCGCCATTAACCGGAACGCCTCCGACCGGCTGCAGCAGGCAGGCGCCATCTGGGCAATCAGGGGTAAAACCGGCTACCCTGCAGATTCCTTCCGCCTTACCTGGACCGATCTTATTATGTTCAACGAACACACCTGGGGCGCGTTCAACAGTGTATCCAATCCGCAGGATCCCAAAGCCATCGCCCAGTGGCAATATAAAAGAGCCTTTGCGCTAAACGCGCAGGCACGTTCAGAAGCGCTGCTGCACAGCAGTACTAACGGCAACGGACATACTAACACGGCGGCAGAAGCTATAGACGTATACAATACACTTGGTCATGCCCGTACAGCCCTGGTTTACGTTCCGGCCGCACTCAGCACTGCCGGTAACCAGGTAAAAGATATGAATGGCCGGAAACTGCCTTCACAAAGGCTCAGCACCGGCGAACTTGCTTTCCTCGCCACAGCGCTGCCGCCTTTTTCCAAGCAGCGGTTCGCCATTCATCCCGGCGCCGCCGGCACACCGGCGCACAAGGCTACTGTTACGAACAACGGCCTGGATAATGACATTTACTCCATCCGGGTAGATCCGCAAACCGGCAATATCACACAACTCGTTAAAAAGGGATTTAACGGTAATCTTGCTGATTCCGCAGGGCTGAATCAATACACCTATATGCCCGGCGATTCTGCCGAAAAAATACAGTATAGCGGCCCGGCCAATATCCATATAAAGGAAAAAGGGCCACTGGTAGTAAGCCTGTCTGTTACCAGCACTGCGCCGGGCGCCCGTTCGCTCACCCGGGAAATACAGCTGGCCGCAGGGATAGACCAGGTGACACTGGTGAATACAATAGATAAAATGGCTGTTGGCAGCAAAGAGAGTGTACACTTTGTATTCCCCTTCCGTATCCCCGGTGCACAGGTACGTTACAATATACCCTGGGGCAGTATTACCGCCGAAGCTGATCAGCTGCCCCATACTAACAGGAACTGGTATACGCAGCAGCGCTGGGTAGATGTATCCGGGAAAAATACAGGCGTTACCTGGTCGGGCCCCGATGCCCCCCTGTTTGAAATAGGACAATATCCCACAGCCGGTTTACTCGGCGGACTGCATAATTCTCCCCGCTGGATCTCATTTATGGAACAGCAACCACTCATCTCATCATGGGTAATGAACAACCTGTGGCATACCAATTTCCGCAGGGACCAGGAAGGGATCACTGTTTTTCATTACTACCTGCAGGTACATGGCGCATTTAATGCAGCTACAGCTAATAACAAAGGGCTGGAAAATCATCAGCCCCCGGTGGTTACAGCCGCAAACGGCCTGCCATCGGAAAGCTTATTCTTTAACATCGGCGGCGATAATATATACGTGGAAAATCTTTACCCGGCAGCAGATGGCAATGGTGTTATCATGCAACTGGTAAATACCTCTGCTCATACGGCTACGGCTATACTATCTTCAAAAAATAAATCCGCTGCTCTAAATATTTCAGAAAGCGATTTACTGGAAACAAATAAGCGCACACTCCCGGAAAATTTCCCTGTTCCCGGTAAAGGAATAATAATGATCCGCGTAGCAAAAAAATAAGATTATGATCTGGCGAGATTCAGCACAGCCCCTGCTGCCGGAACACGCAGCAACCCATTCCCCGGATACCTACAACAGGTACCCGGCCCATCCGCTCGGCAATGGCAGGATACAAACCGGCTATACCTCGCTGGCCAACTGGATAGTTCAGCATCGGGTGGTAGTGATAGATGGGTATGCAGGTATTTTCTGGGATAAGATATGTACCTCCCTGAAGCCGGAACTGGCCCGTATGGGCGTTAACGTTAGGTGGCACAACATACAGTGCTGCTTAAAAGACAGCCGGCAGATACAGGACCTGGTGGCCCCTTTTATTGGCAACGAAGGCGATGTATGGGGCACTAAAACCTCCCTGCACATCACTGATTTCTTTGATGAGGAGAAGATAGCAACAGTATTGCCCGAAGGGCCTTATGACCTGCATATTATATACGGAAGCGGCGCGGCGCTCGCTCACCCCACTGCCCCGGTTATATACCTGGATCTTCCCAAAAACGAGCTCCAATACCGTATGCGCGCCGGCACTATTACTAACTTTGGCAGCAGCGTAGCCGGTGGCAGCGCTGAAATGTACAAACGCTTTTACTTTGTAGACTGGGTGGTGCTCAATAATTACAAACAAACCCTGCAGCAGCGTATCCGGATCATGGCAGATACCCAATGGCCCGATCATATAGCATGGGCATATAATCATGACCTGCAGGAAGGCATTTCCCGGCTGGCCCACAACACTTTCCGGGTGAGGCCCTGGTTTGAGGCTGGCGCCTGGGGCGGACAGTGGCTGAAAACGCATATCAACGGCATTAATACAGAAGAGATAAATTATGCCTGGTCTTTTGAGATGATAGTTCCGGAAAACGGGGTACTCTTTGAAAGTGATGGCTGCCTGATGGAAATTCCTTTCGAATGGCTGATGTATGCACAGCATACCGCCATACTTGGTAATCATGCAAACATCTTTCAATATCAATTCCCTATCCGGTTCGACTTCCTTGATACTTTCGATGGCGGCAACCTTTCCATTCAATGTCATCCAACATTGGAATATATCCGGGCTCACTTCGGAGAAACATTTACGCAGGATGAAACCTATTACATCATGGATTGTAAAGCCGGTGCCACGGTGTATCTTGGTTTCCGGGAGGGAATTGATCCGGGTACATTTAAAACCAAACTGGAAAACAGCCGGGATCTTGGTATTCCCGTAGAAATAACGGATTTTGTACAACAGCATACAGCAGATAAGCATACCCTGTTCCTGATACCTAATGGTACCGTGCACAGCGCAGGCGCTGATAACCTGGTACTGGAAATCAGCGCTACCCCGTACATTTTCACGTTTAAAATGTACGACTGGCTGCGGCCCGGACTGGATGGAAAGCCCAGGGCTATCAATATCGACCATGCCTTTCATAACCTGGACTTCAGCAGGCAGGGTAAAGCAGTGAAAAAGCAACTGGTGGCCGCCCCCAGGGTAATAGATAACGGGGAAAATTACCAGTTGGTGCACCTTCCCACGCACGCCGCACACTTTTATGATGTACACCGGCTGGAATTTAGCGGCAGTGTTGATATTACCACCAATGGCCTGTGCCTGGTGATGATGCTGGTAGAAGGCGACGCAGTAACGGTTACTACCGTCAACGGGTATACGACCACCTACTGCTATGCAGAAACTTTTGTGATACCGGCCGCAGCGGCAAGCTGCCGGATCACCAGCAGGAATGCAGCTCCCGTGAAACTGATCAAAGCGTTCTTAAAATCATCGCACCCGGTTTATAACCAAATAGCATCCACCTGATATGCAGCAACAGCATCAACATCTTACCTTCATTACCCTGGTAGCCTCCCTCGGCGGCTTCCTTTTTGGTTTTGACATGGCGGTGGTGTCCGGCATACTCCCGTTTGTGGAACACCGGTTTTCATTATCGCCGGCACAGCTGGGATGGTTTGTATCATCGGCGCTGGCCGGCTGTATTGCCGGGGTCATCTTTGCCGGTGACCTCAGCGACCGTTTCGGCAGGAAAAAACTATTGTTCCTGTCGGCCGCGCTATTTGTACTTACAGGATTGGGCTGCACTTTTATTCCTCAATTCTCCTGGCTTATTGCTGCACGCATTCTCGGTGGCATGGCCGTGGGCATAGCTTCCAGCGTGGTGCCGCTCTATCTTTCAGAAATTGCGCCCGATCATTTGCGGGGCAGGCTGGTTACCTATTACCAGTTGGCCGTTACCGTTGGCATCTTCTGCGCGTATGCCAGCAATGCGCTGCTGCTGAAGTATGCGGCAACGCCTTCTCAAAACGGATGGCTGCTGATCAGCCACCTGGAAGTATGGCGTAAAATGTTTGGCGCAGGCATTTTCCCTGCGCTGCTTTTTTTGCTGGGGATCATCTTTCTCCCGGAAAGTCCGCGATGGACAAAGCAACAACATACTGCAGGAGCAGCTAACGCTGCCGGGTATACGCAGTTACTGGCGCCCCGGTACCGCCGCGCTTTACTGATAGCTATCCTGCTCCCGTTATTCTCACAATTCAGCGGTATCAACGCCATTATTTATTATGGGCCTACCATCCTGCATCAATCCGGCCTTACGCTCAACAGTTCTCTTATCAGCCAGTTGTTTTTTGGCGCAGCCAATGTACTCTTTACGTTCATTGCCATCTGGAAAGTAGACAGCCTGGGCAGGCGCCCGCTATACTTATGGGGAACAGCCGGAGCGGCCATCAGCTTGCTGCTTACAGGCGCCTGTTTTTACACCGGCGCTGTTAACGGTATCTATCTGCTCCTTTGTGTGCTCGCCTTCCTGGCTTGTTTTGCGTTCTCCATCGGTCCGCTGAAATTTGTGATTGCAGCAGAAATATTTCCCGACAGTATCCGCGCAAAAGCGCTGTCGCTCAGTATCATGGTGATGTGGACCGCCGATGCTATCATGGGACAGCTTACCCCTGTTATGCTGGCAACTGCAGGAACACCGCAAACATTCTGGTGCTTCGCCTTATGCTGTGTATTTGCCTTTATAACGGTATACAAACTGGTACCGGAAACAAAGGGGCAATCGATGGAAGATATACAACGCCACTGGATACATTAATCAAAGCACGCAGTATATTACAACCTGCGTAAAAACATCTCCCCTTCTTATCAGTCCGTGGCTTTTCATCCACGTTTATCACTGCGGTACAAGTAATATTCCGTTATGCACCGCAGCTCATCCGTTATGGTGCCCTGCCATAGCATCCTTCCTGCCAACGTGTATTTACCCTCAACATTGGTATAAATTTTTAATGCGCTTTAACAGGCTTACGCACTCTGGTGATGCATGTATACAGCTTTTGCTGATCCTTCTTTGGTGCATAAGTATCTTCTAACCCTAATTTCACTTATATGGAAGGAGTTTCCCCACAGGCAGCAGCAATTGATAGCATCTTCAATAACCCGGAACTAAAAGAAATATTTTACCAGCAACATGGCAACAACAACTGTTATGTGTATTGTGCCGGAGACGCTTTATGGATAATGAGCGAGTGGCCGGATGGTGCACGTATTACTTTCCGGGCGGTGTATGCCCCGCATGATAAAATTGTGATAAAAACCACTACTAAAAAAAAGAACCAGGCCATTTTCCAGCTCCAAACAGAGGCAGCGGCTTATACAGTAACCCTGGATCTTTATAACGACGGCCAGTCTTGCTTCCGTTGCAAAACCAGCGTTACCCCAAGTACCTCACTTAATTTCCGCTACTGGCCGCGTGATATTATGCCTTTAAATCCCGCTGGCAGCAAGGGATTCCCGGAGGGTGAAGTGTATGTATCGCAAAACGGCCCGCGTACCGGCATGCTTTATTTCAGTGTAAAAGCGCCCAATTCCGGCACTGTTCTTTATCTTCAAAACCTGTCGTCGCTGGGTAATTATTGCGAACAAACGAAAACATCTCTCAGCAATACGGTGGGGGGCAGTTGGCCGGACATCGGGTTTATGCTGCCATCATCGGATGAACAACCTTTAAAGGCAGGTAAAACCTATATCATCAGCGATACTTTTGTAATCATGAACGGCAAAATACCCGCTGATGAAACCGAAATGTCGATACAGTTTATGGACCTGCTGGCTGCTATTTATCTCCATCTCCCCAAACCCAACACACAATATCATCACTGGCCAGACATAGTTGAAAAAACATGGTACGACCTGGAACACAGTGCAGGCAGCTGGTGCCAGGTAAACGGGCACGCTTTCCTGAATGCCTATGTATGTGATTACAAAACCCCTCCCGAGTTAATGGTGCAGTTATCTGTATTGCTGCCGCTCCTCGACTACCAGCAATGG
>NZ_DATMTE010000355.1:0-5136 GCF_035564935.1 Chitinophaga sp.
CTTTGGCGCCCTGGTAGCGGTTATCTGGAGAGGCGTATCCATTGGAATGCCTACCGCGGATCTCCTTTCATTCGTACTGTATTCGCTGTTCATCGGCGGATCTATTGCGGGCCTCGCAGAAGTATATACTAACCTGCAGAAGAGCATCGGCGCTACTGAACACCTGCTGGAAATACTGGATGAACCTGCGGAAGATATCAGCCCCGTAACGGCCATTGCCCCGGAAAACCATCTGGACGGGCAGATCAGCTTCCGCAATATCTCTTTTCATTATCCTTCCCGTCCCGATCTTACCATCATGAACGATGTTTCCTTTGATGTGTATGCCGATCAGAAAGTGGCGCTGGTAGGCCCCAGCGGTGCAGGAAAAAGCACCATCGTGTCCTTACTGTTACGCCTGTACGATCCTGTAAGCGGCAGCATCCTGTTCGACGGTAAAGAAAGTACGGCCTTTCCATTATCAGAGCTTCGCTCACAAATGGCAGTAGTTCCCCAGGATGTATTCCTTTTCGGCGGCACCATCGCGGAGAATATTGCCTATGGCAAGCCCGGCGCCACTCCCGAAGAAATGGAGGAAGCTGCAAAAAAAGCCAATGCCTGGGAATTTATACAGCGGTTCCCTTTAGGCCTGCAAACTGTGGTAGGAGAGCGGGGCATCCAGCTCTCCGGCGGACAGCGGCAACGTATTGCCATTGCCAGGGCCGTATTGAGAGATCCGCGTATCCTCATCCTGGATGAAGCCACTTCAGCACTGGACTCCGAATCCGAAAAACTGGTTCAGGACGCCCTCGATAAACTCATGGAAGGACGCACCTCTATTGTGATCGCACACCGCCTGGCCACCGTGCGGCAGGCTGATAAAATCATTGTACTCGACAAAGGCCGTATCGTAGAAGAAGGCACCCACGCCGAACTGATAGGGCTGGATGGCGGCTTATACCGCACACTAAGCGATATGCAATTTGCCAGCTAACGCGCGCGGAGTTTGTCTGACTCAGGATTATGATGATTACGCTGATTTCGCTGATTTGATTACTTTGGATTTTAAACTGATTTGGGGAGATGTAAGCGGATATTTTCGCTTATATCTCCCCAAATCATTTTAATCATTACAAAATCAAATCAGCGAAATCAGTTTAATCAGTTTAATCCTGAGTCAGACAAAATCCGCTTACATCGCCGAAGGCGATGAGAGGCTCACATATACGGCCGCATCTCCTCGTCAATATCCTTCCGCAGGTCCATGAGCTTTTTGGCGTAGCCTTCCATGCTTATTTCGCTGGCTGTTTGTGGCGTCCATTTGGGAACGGGCACTGTTTTACCGTGATCATCTACTGCTGCAAATACCATTACGCAGTGGGTGGTTTTTGTTTTCTGCTGCTGGCGCGGGTTTCCTGCGAATACATCAATGGAGATATGCATGCTGGTATTACCGGTATAGATGATCTTTGCATGTATTTCCACCAGGTCGCCTATGGAAATGGGTTTGAAAAAACGGATACCACCTACATATACAGTTACAGCGTATTGCCCGCTCCAGTTGGCGGCACAGGTATAACCCGCCTGGTCAATCCATTTCATAACAGAGCCGCCGTGTACTTTTCCGCCGAAATTTACGTCCGACGGCTCTGCAAGGAACCGAAGGGTGATAGTGTGATAAATAGAATCCATAATTGTTGTTTACGGGCAACAAATTACGAATTAAAAATTATCACCTCCGCCCATTTCTCCGTTGTCGTTTTCTTTGGACTTGTTACTCTTTCTCTTAAAAAGATGCGTGTCCATTTTGCCAAAGCGCCAGGTAGCATTGAGTCGCAGCTCACGGGTGGCGCGTTTGCGGTAATTTTCCTGCTCGGAAAAACCGGTAGTGGTATAAGTAAGATTGCGGTCAGTATTGAAGATATCGTTAATGCCAAGGGAGATAGACAGCGCCTTATTTTTAAGCAGGTCCTTTTTAATAGCGGCATCGGCCGACCATTTAGGTTCTCTTTCGCCCTGTGGCAGGATCTGTTTGGATTCGTATTCGGCGCTCACCTGCAACGACAGGTTCCACGGCAGTTTGGTGTTGCTGTTCAGCTTACCGAACCAGGTAAAACCCTGGTTGGAAAGATTGTTGCCATCGCTGGTGGCGTCAATCTTGGTTTGCGCAATATTGACGTTGGTGGTAAGGTCCCATATTTTTGTCAGTTGGCTTCTCACGGTCAGTTCTGCTCCATATGAATTCCGCGTACTGGCGTTGATAGGATAAGACAGCAATACATGCTGATCCTGCCCGTTCAGGTTCAGGGTGGTATCTACATAAAAATCAGTGATCGCATTATTGGTATTGCGATAATATAAAGATACCAGCAGGTTGTGCTTTTGTGCAATGTCTTTCAGGTAAGATAATTCAAAGGAATTGGTAAACTCTGGTTTCAGCTGCGGGTTACCGGTGCTGGCAGTCTGACCGCTATAATCGATGTTAGGCAGCAGGTCGCGGAACCAGGGCCGGCGGATACGGCGGCTGTAATTCAGTTGCAGCTCATGATCGCCCTTGAACTTCTGCGACAGGAAAATGCTGGGGAACAGGCTGATGGGGTAGTTGATCTTATAGGAAGATTTTTCGCCCAGTCTTGTTTCCCCGTCATAATTAGATTGCTCTGCACGTAAGCCCACCTGGTAGCCAAAATTATCTTTGGCGCCGGTATAGCTTACATAGCCCGCATTGATCTGTTCCTGGTAGTGATAGCTGTTAGACAGTGCTGAGTCCAGCGTGAAATCGCCGGAAGGATAGTTCTGTCCGTATGTATTTGTGAAGTTGTCGAATTTGCGGGTATTACTGCGCAGCCCCATCTCAATTTTGGATTTCTCCGTCAGCGGCTTTACATAGTCCACCTGTGCGGTCATATATTTGGTAGTTCCTTCTCCGCTGCCATAGCGCAGCTCCGGCTTTTTCGGATCATATATAGGCTGTCCGGAAAGATCGAAATACTGCAGGGAGTAATCGGAGCTGTTGTCGCCGGTAGCGTAGTTATAGGTGAAGTCGGCAGTCAGTTCTTCGCCTTCCTTTGCAAACGTGTGCTTGTAACCCAGCTGTGTAGTATAGTTGCGGAACCCGTTCAATGTATTATTAACACCGGTGCCATAACGTACACGCTGCTGGTGATCGTTTAGCTCATTCAGTGTTTGGTTATTATACCGGTTAAAGTTGCCGCCGGTAATATTCTCGGATATTGTGAGGGTATTACGGTTATCGATGAACCAATCGAACCCGATGCGGCCGGTTTGGAATTTACGGTAAAAGTCGCCGTCTTCCAGCTGCTCGGTATACGTAGTGGTATCGGCGCCGAGGTTCTTGCGGAACAGGCGGCTGGTCATGGGTGATTTCCGGTTACGGATGTTATAGTTGATAAAGAAATTGAATTTTTCCTGGCGGAGGTTAAAATCCACGCCACCGTTAGTACTGCCCAGGGAGGTAACGCCGGCGTTTACTGAACCATTGATACCTGCCTTTTTATTTTTCTTCAGCACAATATTCAGGATACCGCTCATTCCTTCCGCATCGTACTTGGCAGAAGGGTTGGTTACCACTTCAATATTCTGTATGGCATCTGCGGGGATCTGGTCCAGTGTGAGGGTAGAAGGGCGGCCATCAACAAAAATAGTAGGGGCGCCATTGCGCACGGTTACATTCCCGTCGATGTCCACATTCACAGAAGGCACTTGTTTCAGTACATCAGTGGCAGTACCACCTATGCTGGCAAGGTTTTTTTCTACATTAAATACCCGTTTATCGATAGCCATTGTAAAGGCTGGTTTTTCTCCCACTACATTTACAGCAGCCAGTGATTTTACATTGGCCTTCAGTTTAATATTACCAACGTCTACACTACCTGATTTGGCAGACAGCGCCGCCGGTTTATAAATGGTTTCGTACCCGATGAAGTTAATTTTCAGGATATATTTGTTCAGCGGAATATTTTCGAAACGGAAGTCCCCGTTGGTTTTGGAGAGCATTCCTGTTTGCACGGAGGAGTCCGGACGCAGCAATGCTACAGATGCGTACTCAATAGGTTTGCCGGTTTGTGCATCCAGCAGTTTGCCGTAAATGAGCCCTGTGCTGGCGGGGGCAGCTTTACCCTCCGGACGTTGCGCTACAGCACTCATACAAAATAATAACAGCCAGCCTGTAATTAACGATACAATTTTTCTCATAATAGCTTCCAACAATTTATAGCCCTGTAAAATTACCTTTTATGAGTGAAGAATTACTTGTTTTTGGGATGAAAGGTTGGTCAGAACCCTTTACAGTCCGCTGTTTTCACTACAGAATCGGACAGGATTCTTTGTGGCAGCCAGTTACAGCAACATGCAGAAAAAACACCTCAAGTGTTAATTAGTGTTAAGCCTGGTTTTTAACCGGTTTAATCAGGTGGAGACCAACGGGATAGCATACGTTAAATTTTGTGGATAAAAAAGAGGACAATACAAGTTTATCGTTTCCATTGTATTACAGAGCAACGTATCTTTACAGCCCGCTGTTGCGTTATTTTAATTTTTTTATATGCATAAGGATTACCGACCGGACTGGGATATTTACACGTGCCATATTGAAGAAAGTCCAGCAGTAATAGGCCTTGACCTTGATCTGAGACGATTTGCGCCATTGAAGGAAAAGCCGAATGCCATATATATAACCGTATATCTTAACAATCCACGTGAGGACGGATTCCCGCAGAACGATGAATTTGCCATCATGGGTGAAATTGAGGACAGTTTGGTGGAGCAGCTGCAAACTAAGCTGGATGCGCATTTTGTAGGCCGCACCTTTTCCAATGGCGTACGCGATTTCTACTTTTATTCAGGCACCACATTGCTGCATGATAAATTCATTGCGGATGCAATGGTGAATTTTCCTGATTACCGTTACGACTACGGTGTAAAGGAAGATAATAACTGGGAACTATATTTTGATTTTCTCTTTCCGGATGTATACGAGTTTCAGCGCATACAAAACAGGAAAGTACTACGCATGCTTCACCAGCATGGCGATGCCTCCGAAAAGGAGCGCATCATAGAGCACTGGATCCATTTCAGAACGGAAGAAGATAAAATTGCTTACTGGGAACATATTAAGGAGAATGGTTTTGCCTTGGC
>NZ_DATMTE010000356.1:0-2470 GCF_035564935.1 Chitinophaga sp.
GGAAAGGAGCTGGAACACATCTATATAGTAGATGCTGCAATTGCTATTGATAATGTAGATGGATTTAATTATACAAAGGATACTACTCTTATTAAACCGTATTCCGAATATACCGGTACTGAAAGCATTCCCGTTCAAGCGGGTAACCCGCATCCCTACCCTAATTATCCGAATATGGGCATATCTTTGGCCGCATTCATTCAAAAATACAGGTAAGGGGCAGGAACCAGCTTTAAACGATCATCCATTATTATTTCTCAATACAGCAAACTATTGATTTTATCTGCCCTTCCGGAAGAATATTTCTTAACCAGTGCTGCATAATTTTTAGACGGGTCAAATTGAGAAGCCCACTTTACAATCCAGTATACATCATCCAGGCATTTGTCCCAATCAGCAATTTGTTTGTAGGGAGCGAAATCTTCTGTTTTCTTTCCTAGATATTGGGCGATGTAATCCACTGCAACACCAATACACCTGCCATCAGGCGATTTTATATTGTATAAGGAAGGATTATCTGCTTTTGCCATCTCGCAAATCTCCAGCATATGTATTACATTATATGCAGAATATCCCAAGGCGCGTGTCCGGAGCAATTCCTTCGGCATTTTACCATCGGGTTCCACTTGCCTGAAAATTCGTTTGGGATGAAATTCGGAGATGAGTGTATGTTGTGCCCCTGTATCTCCCAAAAACAGGGCAATCGCTAAAAGCTGTTCGTCATAAGCAATGGAGTGATTATTTTTCGCCTTGCTTTCCTTTATCCCAAAGTCGCTGGTAGTAAGCCATTCTGAATAGGCAGCAAACCATCTTTTGGTTCCGGTGTCTATTTTTTGAGTATAAGCGGAAGATGGCTGAATAAGGCAAACACCTGACAGCACATTTACAAGTGCCCGGCCAAAAATGACGCCCGGGAAATGGCCCATATTGTTATCGTTACCGGGGATTACCTGGGCATATGTAAAATTAGGATTCATCCTGGTGGCAGGGTCAATGAACCAAACACGTATAAGCGCCGATGCTTTGTTTGCAAACCGCTCATCGCCACTGAAAAAGTAAGCAATACACAATTTCATTACCCGGCTACACATTATATCGAGTCTTACCGCATCATCCTTTTTAAAATTTTCAACATTGATATACCCGTCCCGTTGTATCCATGGCATTCCATCAGGCGTATCCGGGTTGGGCCAGCAATATTTACCAACGGAAATAAAGTCATGCTTGTCCCCGCTTTTGGCTACTTTTTCGTCCGGTTTATCCATAACGGAAGTTTCCCGCTCAGAAAGGATTTTTTCAGCCTCCCGGATTAATTCCCGGTAAGATTGCTTATACAGCATTTCTCCGCTTTTCAGGCTTTTCCTGGCCATCATCATGTGGTTGTAATTCCAGACGCATAAAGGTGGCCGCTTTTCCTGCAATTGCGCCACACTACCCGATATAGTGAATACGGTAATTAAAAGGGCAGATAATGCAAGCGTAAAATGTTTCTTTAAGTTCATCGATTCCATTTTAGTTTTTAAAGGAACGTTGTTTTTCCTCAAAGCTGCAAAATCAATTTACCGGCATATAGGTAATACTGATCTGGCCAGACTTTACCGGTTTGCCGGTAAAAATTCCAATACGTGAATAAGGAGTACCCCCTTCTGAAATTTGCTCTGACCGCAGGGACAGGTTATTGCCGGGAGAAGAAAAGGTAACCAGCATTTTTTCTTTTCCTCTTATCAGCAATAGCGTGCTATCAGAAGTCTGCTTCCACCTGGACCGGGTTGGGATAGCGATTTCAAAGGCTTCCGGCTGAGTATACTCAAAACGATCAGTAAAAGTAACACTACCTGCCGCCGTCCTGTTATAATCCATGGTGCGTTCCAGTTTTTTCAGCTCCGGCACGTTGTAGGCGGAGGCAATATCAAATGTGATGTCATCTTTCTCACGGGTAAAATCCGTGCGAACAGTTTTTGACCTCGCCTGGGCGCCCGGTTGTTGCCCGATGCCCGCCACAAGCGGCACCGGATGTCCGAAAGAGCCCACTGTTTTATAGGTATAACGATATTCAGGTGTAAAAATATTGGCAGTATAGGCGATTGCTCCCGGGTCACCAACCATTATTTCCGTTCCCTGCACAATGGTGAATGAACCAACATCATTATGATTATGAGACTCTGCGTTATTTCCGCCTTTAAAAGCCACCCCAATATTGCAGGGGGAACCGGGTATGGGTCGGGAAACCAATACACCTGTCTGGTCAAAAAATGAGCGGATAGCCGCTTCTCCGGTCTGCTTCACTTTTCCGGGTCCAGATACAGATGCCGAATTCGGAAAAACCATCATTACATTATTGCGGATATCATCCGTTTTTCCTTCGTAGGTGAGCGTATCATATTGTATTAATCCCAGTTCCAGGTTCCGGCTTAAATAAGTCATAATGCTGGCGTCGGGCTTTGCCCCTTCGTGGCTATCGGAAATAGCC
>NZ_DATMTE010000357.1:0-5340 GCF_035564935.1 Chitinophaga sp.
GGTGAAGGTGATCAGGGAATAGATTTTCTTTTGTTACAGCGATAAAAAAAGAACGGCCTGTTGCGCGCGGGTTTTGTCAGACTTATTGATTTCCCTGAGTTATCTTTTGGATTTTAAAGGGATCCGGGGAGATAGATGCAGATGCTCAGCGCCGTTCTTTTTTCTTTAGTATTTAAACTACCGGGTGTTTCCATGGATCCCTGTATGGCCGCTGTAACAATGCTGTGGCAGCGGGATCGCCGGTAATGATCCGTTTTTGCGGATCATATACCACGGGCCGTCCTGTTTGCATGGAAATATTAGCGAGGATACAGCTGGCAGTGGAAATATGTCCTTCTTCAATATCTGCAACGGGCCTGCCCCCATTTTTTATAGCGCCGAGAAAATCGAGCATATGCAGGCGCGTTGCCGGTGCTGCATTCAGCTCAATAGCCGGTTCGGTAAGGTCTTCCGGGTACTTCTCCTTTTCATATACCACGTCTTTGTGAATGGGGGCGCCATTACCATTGCCTTCAGGGATAAAGTCGTATGACATAGTACTGGCTGCCAACGTACCTTTTTCCCCGTACAGTTTAAACGACCACGGGTATTTGGGATCAGCGGGCGTGCCCCAGGTGCGGTGCTGCCATACACAGTTGAGCCCGTCGTATTCAAAAATGGCCGACTGTGTATCGGAAATATTCGATTTGCCTTCTTTCTGCACGTAAATACCGCCGGTGGAGCTGATGCGCTTGGGCCATCCCAGGTGCAGCATCCAGCGTACGGTGTCGAACATATGCACGCACATATCACCCATAATGCCATTGCCATATTCCATGAAAGTACGCCACCAGCGCACGTGGGGCAGTCCGTCGTAAGGCCGCAGGGGAGCGGGGCCTGTCCACATTTCATAATCGAAATACTCCGGCACTGCCTGTACCGGCGGGTTGCCGTTGTTGCGCATATGATAATAACAACACATTTCCACATGTGATATTTTACCAAGCAGGCCCGCGTCTACAATATTCTTTTTGGCATCAATAAGGTGTGGGGTGCTTTTACGCTGCGTACCTACCTGCACCACGCGGTTATACCTGCGGGCGGCAGCTACCATGGCTTCTCCTTCCATTACATCCACACTGATCGGCTTTTGCACATATACATTGGCGCCGGCTTTCAGCGCTTCGATAGTCTGAAGGGCATGCCAATGATCAGGGGTGCCTATTAGTACAATGTCGAGTTCGTTTTCAGATAACAGCTTGCGGTAATCAGCATACAGGCGGGGCGTTTCACCGGAAGCCTGCCGTTTGCGCACCATTTCCGCCGCTGCCTGGAGCATATTTTTATCTGCATCACAAAGGGCCACTACTTTTACCGGCGCCACCTGGATAAGGCGGAACAAATCGCTTTTGCCATACCATCCGGTGCCAATCAAGGCTACCCGCAAGGGTTTTGCCGGGTTAATAAAATCCAGTGCACTGGCGCCGATAGCAGAAAGTGCCAGCGTGGCCGTGGCTCCTTTCAGGAAACGGCGACGGTTAATGTTGAAATTCTCCATAGCGTGGAACAATTAATAAGGTTTACAGAACTATAGAAGAGAAAGATAATCATTCAGCCGAAGAAATTATAACCTGTACATAATAATATGAGTACCCGTTAATGCGTATCTTTGCGCCTCTTTAAAACCGACACCTAAATTTTTCTGATGAAGCCTTTTACTGGTTTATTTGATTTTTCACAACAACCCGATTACAAGTCGGAGATACTGGCAGGGCTTACCGTAGCCATGACCATGATCCCGGAGTCTTTGTCCTTTGCCATACTGGCGGGGTTCCCGCCACTGGTGGGATTGTATGCTGCTTTTATCATGGGACTGGTGACAGCTGTTTTCGGGGGAAGACCAGGGATGGTATCCGGCGGGGCCGGGGCCACCGCCGTAGTGCTGATTGCGCTGATGCAGTCGCACGGGCTGGAATACGTATTTGCGGCGGTGCTGCTGGCCGGGGTGTTACAATTACTCGTAGGTGTATTTAAGCTGGGTAAATTTATCAGGCTGGTGCCGCAGCCGGTGATGTATGGATTTGTAAACGGGCTGGCTGTAATTATTTTCATGTCGCAGTTCCGGCAGTTTAAAACAATGGCAGGCAGTGAACTGGTATGGATGAGCGGGCATCCGCTGTGGATCATGATAGGGCTGGTAGCGCTGACCATTGCCATAGTCATCTTCTTTCCAAAAATAACAAAAAAGATACCTGCTTCGCTGGTGGCTATTATCGTGGTATTTGCCCTGGTGCTGGCATTGGGTATCCCTACGCGTACGGTGAAAGACATTGCTGCTGTAGGTGGTGGCTTTCCGCCGTTCCACCTTCCGCAGGTACCCTTTACATTTGAAACGTTACAGGTAGTTTTCCCTTACGCCCTCATTATGGCAGGCGTGGGGCTTACAGAAAGTTTGCTGACGCTGAACCTGGTAGATGAAATGACCGGTACCAGGGGCAACAGCAACAGGGAAGCAATGGCCCAGGGAGGAGCAAATATGCTGAACGGCATTTTCTTTGGCATGGGTGGCTGCGCCATGATTGCGCAAACATTTGTAAATCTTTCTGCCGGCGCAAAATTGCGTTTATCCGGGATAATAGCATCGCTGACCATCCTGGCGGTGGTTCTTTTCGGGGCGCCGGTGATAGAACGTTTACCCATGGCGGCGCTCACCGGTGTAATGCTGATGGTGGCGATATCTACTTTTGAGTGGGCCAGTTTCCGTATTATCAACAAAATGCCAAGGGCAGATATTTTCGTGGGAATGCTGGTAGCTGTTATCACGGTGTGGTTACATAACCTGGCGCTGGCGGTGCTTATAGGGGTCATTATTTCAGCGCTGGTATTTGCTTGGGAAAGTGCGAAGAGGATCCGAGCACGGAAATATACTGATGAAAACGGCATTAAGCATTATGAAATATATGGCCCGCTGTTTTTTGGATCGGTAGTAACTTTTAGTGAGAAGTTTGATGTAGCCAATGATCCGACAGAGGTGATCATTGATTTCAAAGACAGCCGCATTGCAGACATGAGTGGGATAGAAGCATTGAATAAATTAACAGAGCGTTACCGCCAGGCAGATAAAAAACTGCATTTAAGGCACCTGAGCGCTGATTGCAGGCAGCTGCTGAAAGATGCCGCCAGCGTGATAGACGTAAACATTATAGAAGACCCCGAATATATGGTAGCCGTAAAATAGCTGTCGCTTTATTCCGCTTTATGTCTTTGCAGGATGATATCGATCATTGGTTTCAGGGTATTAAATTCTTCCATGGTAAATCCCATGCTGCAACTGATCTTTTCGGGGATATCTATAGCCTGTTGCTGCAGTTGTTTTCCGGCAGCCGTCAGGTGGATGTTTACACTCCGTTCGTCTTCTTTGCTGCGAACACGTTTGATCAGCTTTTTGGCTTCAAGTCTTTTTAATAATGGGGTTAATGTACCTGAATCCAGCATGAGCAGCCGGCCCAGCGCCTTCACGGATAAAACATCATGTTCCCATAATGCCAGCATAACAAGGTACTGCGGGTAGGTAAGGTCCAGGGCGCCAAGTAAAGGCTGGTAATGTGAAGTTACCAGCCTTGACAAGGCATAAAATGAGAAGCAAAGCTGGTTCGATAATTTCAGTTGTTGTTTCAAGGCGGCATATTTAACAACCCAAAATTAAGCTAATGTTTCCATTAATATCTGTGCCACTGCTGCAGACGAAGCAGGATTCTGTCCGGTGATCAGCAAACCGTCTTTCAGCGCGTACGAATGCCAGTCTTTTCCCTTGCTGTAAATGCCACCGAGTTGTTTTAATTCATCTTCTAACAGGAACGGCACTACGCTGGTTAACTGTACGGCTTCTTCTTCTGTATTACTGAACCCCGTTACCTCTTTCCCTTTTACCAGCGCCGCGCCGTCCGGCCCCTTTACTTTGAGTAATGCAGCCGGCGCATGACATACAAACGCAACCGGTTTATGCTGCCGGTAAAAAGTTTCAATCAGCGATACGGAAGCAGGATCATTGGCAAGGTCCCACAGGGGACCATGGCCGCCGGGATAGAACACGGCATCATAGTCGGAAGCATTTGCCTCGTTGAGCTTCAATGTAGCAGCCAGCTTTTTTTGCAGCGCTTCATCCCGTTTAAAACGCGTAGTGGCTTCCGTTTGAAATTCAGGCAGCTCACTTTTAGGATCAATGGGTGGTTGTCCGCCTTTGGGAGAAGCCAGTGTAACCTCGGCTCCCGCATCTGCCAACACATAGTAGGGGGCGGCAAATTCCTCCACCCAGAACCCGGTTTTATGGCCGGTGTTGCCCAGTTCATTGTGCGATGTCAATACAATTAATACTTTCATAAAATGAAATTTAGATCAGTGTTAACTCCACTTCAATGTTACCACGGGTAGCATTGGAGTAGGGGCATACCTGGTGTGCTTTTTCCAGCAGTTCCTGTGCCAGTTCCTTTTCCACACCCGGGATAGACGCCTCCAGTTTTACTGATAACCCAAAACCGCCGTTATTGTTCTTACCAATACTAACTTCTGCATTTACCTGAGTAGCGCCGGTGGTTACTTTTTGTGTTCTGATCACCAGGTTAAGTGCGCTGTCAAAACAGGCTGCATAGCCCGCTGCAAACAATTGTTCCGGGTTGGTGTAGGCGCCGCCGCTGCCGCCCAGTTCCTTTGGCATTCTTACCTCAAGGTCCAGTACGCCGTCTGAAGATATAATATGTCCATTTCTGCCGCCGGTAACGCTGGCGTGCGCTGTGTATAACTTTTCGATCTTTTCCATGAGTGTTTTTTATTTATTGTGCAAAATTAGATTGTGTACAATTTAATTCCAAATTTATTTTTTGGGAGATGTTGGATTTGTCATGATGTATCGAATGTCCGTTCACGATAAGAAGTATCCAGGTTGGTATAAACGTAATGGCTAAACGCTTGTTTAATAATGCGAAGGTGAAGGCCGGGGGAGATAAGTATGCCAATAAATTATATGAGGAGTGCTATAGAACGACCATGCCCCTATACCCTACATTGAAAGGAAAACCCCTCGATGATCTATTGATCTTTCTTGAAAATGACAGTAAAACCTTGAACAGGGAAGGATATGATCTTATAAAGCGAAGAACAGATAGCGCTGCGGTACGTCCAAAAACCAGGACAACATCTTAGTTAATATCTGGAAAAAAAGTACTCTCCCGGGAGAGTACTTTCCTATTGTTAATAACCATATTTACGCTTACCCCTTAATGAAATGGCCGTTTGCAGTATAACCGAAGCGCCCACAAACAATACCCCCGGATAAAACGACACATTCACCTGCTTCCCTTCTGC
>NZ_DATMTE010000358.1:0-1683 GCF_035564935.1 Chitinophaga sp.
GTTCCCTTTGCCCCGGTGAGGTCGTCTCCAAGTGCTAACCGGTACTTTTCTGCTATTGCCTCCAGGGTTTTCACTACCTCGGGGAACTGTTTCTGCACATCCAGTGTTTCTCCCGGATCACGCCGCATATCATATAAGGCCAGGGGCACATTTACTTCCGGTTGTGCTCCCGGAAAACCGTCGTACCCCGGCAGATTTAATTTATATGTTCTGGCTTTATGCGGAAGCACCAGTTTCCATGGCCCCTTCCGGATAGCCTCAAGGCTATTCACCTGGTAATACACAGCCAACTCATCCCTGGGATTTGCTTCCGGTTCATTAAATAATAACGACTTCAAATCTACACCGTCAATTTTCCTGACAGGCAAAGCCGCCCCGCATAAATTTGCAACAGTAGGCAACAAGTCTATTGTGGAAGCCATTTTATTGCAAACACTACCGCCAGGAATTTTTCCCGGCCAGCGCATTATACACGGCACCCGCACGCCCCCTTCCCAGGAGGTCCCCTTACCTTCACGTAAACCACCGGTATTGCCTGCATGGTTACCGTACGACAACCACGGGCCATTATCACTGGTAAAGATCACCAGGGTATTATCCGATAACCCATTCTCTTCCAACGTTTTTAATACCTGGCCAACAGACCAGTCTATTTCTTCCACCACATCCCCAAAAAGGCCATCCTTACTTTTTCCTTTATGCTTATCGGAAACCGCAATAGGCACATGTGGCATACTATGCGCCAGGTAAAGAAAAAATGGCTGTTGCCTGTTGCTTTTTATAAAACGGCAGGCCCTTTCTGTGTAGAGCGTGGTAAGCTGCGACTGATCTTCCAAAGATTTAATATACCTCAGTGGCTTATTCCCTTCAATCAGTGGTAAAGGCGGATATTTTCTCCGCGGATGCGTAGACGTATCTGCATATGGCTTCCCATCATAGTGCACGGGCCACATATCATTGGAATAAGGCAGGCCCAGGTACTCATCAAAACCATGCTGTAAAGGCAACCAGGGCTCCCTGCTTCCCAAATGCCACTTACCCACCATCCCGGTGTGATAACCCTGCGCTTTCAGAACAGATGCAATGGTTTGTTCCGCCGTATCCAACGCAATAGGCGACCCCGGCGACAAAGCGCCATGAATACCTACCCTGTTCGGGTAACAGCCGGTCAGTAATCCCGCTCTGGAGGCAGAACAAACTGCCTGCGCAGCATAAAAATAAGTGAAACGCATGCCCTGTGCGGCCATACGGTTTATATTAGGAGTGTGCCAGGGCGTGCCGGCAAAACATTCGAGGTCACCATACCCCATATCATCCATGAAGATAATTACGATATTCGGCTTTTTTGCAACCGGTAAAGGCGCTGTAAAACTGAAAGATACAGCTGCCAATATGAATATACTCAGGCAAAAAAAGGCGTTTTTCATTCAGGATGTTTGACAATAAAAAATGGTGAGTATAAAAATATACATCTTCCGGATATTTCCCAGAAAAATTTACGCGGATTTTGTCTGACTCAGGATTAAACTGATTACACTGATTACCCTGATTTTGATTTTATGAATTTGAAAATAGTTTTGGGCGATAGAATTGGATTACCCGGAGCGGATTTTGTCTGACTCGGGATTAAACTGATTACGCTGATTACCCTGATTTTGATTTTATGAATTTGAAAATAGTTTT
>NZ_DATMTE010000359.1:0-9011 GCF_035564935.1 Chitinophaga sp.
ATTGATGGGTTGGGCCAGCTGGAACAACTACAGGGTGAACATTAATGAAAACATCATAAAAAAACAGGCCGATGCATTGGTGGCATCCGGTTTATCTGCTGTTGGATTTAAGTATGTTAATATAGATGATGGCTATTTTAACCAACGTTATGCCGACGGCGCCTTCAGGCTTGATAGTCTGAAATTCCCCAACGGGATGAAAGTGGTGGCAGATTACATACACCGGAAAGGATTAAGAGCAGGGTTCTATTCGGAAGCGGGCGCCAATACCTGTGGCTCCATCTGGGATGCACAACAGGGAGGAATTGGCGGAGGCCTGTATGGGCATGATGAACAGGATATTAATTTGTTTATGAAGACATGGGGCTTCGATTATTTAAAGGTTGATTTTTGCGGGGGACTGCAGCAAAAGCTGGATGAGAGAACCAGGTATACCGCTGTTAAACAAGCCATAGACCGTACCGGCAGAACGGACATCAACTTTAATGTATGCCGCTGGCAGTTCCCGGGTACATGGGTCACAAAAATCGCCAGCTCCTGGCGCATATCCCAGGATATTACACCCGACTGGAAAAGCATTATCAGCATCATCCATAAAAATACTTACCTGGCTGCCTATGCGGATCAGGGGCATTACAATGATATGGATATGCTGGAAGTAGGCAGGGGATTAACAAATGAAGAAGATAAAAGCCATTTTAGTTTATGGTGCATTTTATCATCGCCGTTGATCCTGGGCAACGACTTAACAAGCATATCGCAACAAACCAAAGATATCTTAACCAATACCGAAGTGATTGCTGTTAACCAGGATACTACCGGCTTGCAGGCCCGGCTGATAGCTGATAATGGAAGAGGTTTGCAGGTATGGGCCAGAAATTTAAACGGCAGGGTCAGTAAAGAAAGAGCGGTGGTGCTTTTCAATGCAGGTGAAACAACGGAAGATATGACCGTTAGCTGGAGAATGCTTCGTTTAAAGGGTAACATCACCGTGCGTGATCTTTGGCAGCACAGGGATATAAATGTGAAGACGGACACGGCTTTTACGGCAAAAGTACCTGCTCATGGCATAGTGATGCTAAAAGTAACCGGCACTGAAAATATACTGCAACAAACATTTGAAGCAGAGTATGGCTACATGAATAATTATAGCCTCCTGGAAAATACAGTGGTGAAGCCCCGCCAGGGCGATGTAGCTAAAGACGCCTCCTGCTCAGGTGGCGCCAAAGCTATATCACTGGGCAATAATACGGATAACTGGATTGAATTTAGAGATGTTTTTGCCAATAAAAGCGGCATATACCGCCTCACCATCACCTATATGTGTGAGAACAACAGGGATATTACAGTACAGGTAAACGGAAAAGAACACCTCCTGAGAAAGCTCAATTCCGGCTCGCTCACTAAAGCCGCTGATAAGCAGGTAGCCATTAAGTTAATAAAAGGGCGTAATACCATAAGACTATCAAACGAAAAAGGATGGATGCCGGATATTGATAAAATAAGTATAGATGTGAGATAAGGGCCCTCTCCTTTAATATCCTGGTATCATGGAAAGGAAACGTGTCAAAGTCTGACATTTGGCTACAAAATAAGGTAATCGGGCTACAGCTGCCTGCTTATACCTGGTTAAATTTGCAGAGGAAAGATAGTTATAGCTACTTATCATCCACGCATTTTTAATCTTAAATATTGAATTTCATGAGAACCGTTTTAATAACCGGCGCCAATAAAGGCATCGGCTTTGAAACAGCCAGGCAACTGGCACAGTCGGGCAACTTTGTGTACCTGGGAAGCAGGGATCTTCAGAACGGGCAGGAAGCGGCAAACCGGTTAAAAGCCGCCGGCATAGCTAATGTGGCCGCCATCCGGATAGATGTAACGGACCTGGCGTCTGTAAAGCAGGCAAAGGCTGAATTGGATAGTCAGATTGATTCCCTTGATGTGCTGATCAATAACGCAGGTATATCAGGTGAGCAGCAACAGTATATTGCTGAATCCGGGATGGAAAGCATCCGCACTTTATTTGAGACGAATTATTTTGGCGCGGTTCAAACCACGCAGGTAATGTTGCCGTTGCTGAAAAGATCTTCCGCTCCGTCCATCATCAACGTATCCAGCGAAATCGGATCGTTAACTATGCAGATGGCTGCCGGCAGAAGCCCCAACTGGAGCAATTTTTCAACATATGGCGCCACTAAAACCGCGTTGAATGGTTTTACCGTGATGCTGGCCAATGAATTGCGTGAGCAAAATATTACCGTTAACAGCGTTACGCCAGGTTATACGGCTACAGACCTTAACCAGTTTCAGGGTTTTAAAAGCGTTGAAGAAGGTGCAAAGCCAATTGTGCAGCTGGCAATGCTGGAAGACAGGACTGTAACAGGCAGGTTCTTTAAAGATGGAGGAGAAATTCCCTGGTAGCGGCACTCCTGTACTTTAAACGAAAAGCCTTGCAGTGGATAGCTGCAAGGTTTTTCGTTTTATCCAGCGGTTTAGAAAATAAAATTGGTGCTGAGGAAATCTGAGCTATGTTCATTCACAATATCTTCCAGCAGTTTTTTGTTGGTATCATTCATTTTGGTAGCTACGAGCGATCGGATAGAGAAGGAGCGCAACGCATCATGCACCGAGAGGGTACCTTCTGCACTGTCTTTCCGGCCGGTGAACGGAAATACATCCGGGCCGCGCTGGCATTGGCTGTTGATATTCACCCTGCTTACCTGGTTTACCAATGGGTCTATCAGGGTAGCTATTTCATCAGGGTTATTGCTGAAAATACTTACCTGCTGCCCATGCGGCGATTCAATGAGGTAATCAATGGTTTCTTCTATCTCGTCGTAAGGCACTACCGGGATTACCGGCCCAAACTGTTCTTCCCGGTAGAGTTTCATTTTATCATTCACAGGGTATACTACCGCAGGGAATACAAACGACTCATGGGTGGCGCCGCCGTTTTCATTTACAACGGCTGCACCATGGGCAATGGCGTCGTCCAGTACCTCGCGGATATAGGCCGGCTTGCCCGGTTCGGCTACGGGGGTAAGCTGTACGCCTTTCTCCCATGGCATACCGAATTTCATTTTGCTGATAGACTCACTGAGGAGCGCATTGAACTGGCCGGCAATGGAGCGGTGTACAAACAGTATTTTAATAGCGGTACAACGCTGACCATTATACGATAATGCCCCCAGTATGGACTCATTAACGGCCACCTGTATATCTGCATGTTGCGTAATAATAGCCGCATTCTTAGCGTCCAGGCTGAGCACAGCGCGGAGGCGGTTCAGCTTGGGATGGTGCTTGCGCAGATCGTTGGCCACTTTACTGGAACCGATAAAGGCCAGTACATTGATCTTGCCGGTGGCCATGATACCGGGTATCACGGATGCACCTCGGCCATATATTGTATTCACTACACCTTTGGGGAACGATTCCATAAAGGCGCGCAGCAGCGGGTAATGCACCAGCGTACCATGTTTGGGAGGTTTGAAGAGAATGGTGTTCCCCATCAGCAACGCAGGGATCAGCGTGGTAAAGGTTTCATTTAACGGGTAGTTGAATGGTCCCATGCAGAGTACCACTCCCAATGGCGAACGGCGGATCTGCGCAATGGTGCCCTCCCTGATCTCGAAGCGCGAAGAGCTGCGGTCTATCTCTTTCAGCGCATCTATCGTAGCATTAATATATTCTATGGTACGGTCAAACTCCTTGATAGAGTCCGCATAGGATTTGCCGATTTCCCACATAATCAGCTTTATGATCAGGGTACGTTGCTCCGTCATTTTTCGGGCAAACACAGAAAGGCAGTTAATGCGCTCGTCCAGCCGCATGGTGGGCCATTCGCCGCGGCCGTTGTCATAGGCCGCAAGTGCGGCATCCAGCGCCTCAAAGGCTTCTTTTTCGGTGCCCAGGGGGTAAGTACCTATCAGCTTGCGCTTCAGGCCATCCGCACCGGGAATGTTAATAGGAGAATACACCTCGCTCACCGGTCCATCCCATGCTTTCATCTCCCCGTTTACCAGGTACTCTCTCTGATGAATTTCAGAAATACGGAACTCCTCGGGTATTTCATTTTCTTCAACAAAGAGTTTCTTAAGCTCATCTTGAAAACTCATGTGTTAAAATTTTATGCGTACAAATTACACAAAATAGATCGATAAGTTACCATAGAATGTTTCGATAGGGGTGTGTGAAAAATCTATCGGTTATATTTTAGGGAGATGAACGGAGCGATTGAAAATTACGCTAACTTTTTTATTTTCAATGATTAACCTTAGTTTTGCTGGCTGTTTAAAATATGTTGCGCATGCCCTTGACGAAAGTTTTGATCACAGTTAAAAGTTACCCCACGTTATCTTCCCATTATGACGAACAGGTGAGCATCGCCGGTTTCAGGGAAGATGGTGTGTTCATCAGGATATACCCGGTTCCCTTTATAAAAAAAAGCTACGAAGACCAATACCAGCTGTACGACTGGATAGAACTGGACCTGGAACGGAACACCAGGGATTTCAGGCTGGAAAGTTTCCGGCCGGTATCTATGGAAACGCCCGTAAAAAAAACAGGGCATCTTGATACAGCCGGTCACTGGAGTGAAAGGAAGGCTATTGTATTGAAGAATGTATACCGCGACTTCTCTACCGTTATTATGGAAGCAAAGCACGAAGCGTTCTATACCTCGCTGGTTGTATTCAAACCTACCCGGATACTGGGTTTTGTGGTGGAGGAAACAGAACGGGAGTGGGATAGCAGCCTGCTGGAGAAATTACAGGAAGAGAAAGCGCGCGGCCTGGTATCTGAACAGCCGGAGGATCCTTTTACCGTGATGAAAAAACTGCCCTACCGGTTTTCTTTCCATTTTACCGACAGCAGGAATAAGGAAATTACTTTACCGGTGGAAGACTGGCAGCTGGCTTCCTTTTATTGGAAAAGCCTGAAAAGGCATAGTGGCCCTGATAAAGAACAGAAGGCTATCAACGATGTGAGAAAAAAATACCTGCAGGAATACGCGCGGAACAGCGACCTGTATTTTTTCCTGGGTACTACGCAAAATGTACATGCAGGTACTAAACAGCCGTTTACCATTGTGGGTTTATTTCATCCCACCATGCCGCCGGCAGTGGTACAGGGAAGCTTATTTTAAAGTTTATTCATCCGCGCATTCGGATCGGCAAATACAGTGTAGGCTAGCCAGGTGGGCGTACGGTTTTCCCTCACCAGGCTCCTTGCTTCTTTTACCGCTGCTGAAATGGTGGCGCCGGCAATCAGGCGGGTATAAAAAGCGATGGCAAAATCGCAGGCAAATTTATCGAACACCGACCAGTTTGCGCCAATAAAAGCGGCAGCCCCGGCGCCTGTCATTTTTTCCGCCCAACCACCAATGCCGGTGAGTCCCATCGACAGCTGCCCGATCTGGCAGGCATTGAAGAATACAACCGGGCCTGGCTTACCAAGGTTGGCCACTTTGCCGTTAATGTCTTCCGGGGAAAATTGTTGCCCGCCATCCAGCATCATATAGGCGCTGTTGGGGTTGTCCGGATCTTTCACCACACCATGTCCTGTAAAATGGATCACATCATATTGCCCGCTGCCAAGTGCGTCGCTTACGGCCAGGTAATTGGAAGGGATCTGGGTTACTTCGATGCCCGCATGGCCAAATAGCTCAAGTAGTTTCTCCCTTTCTTCCGGTGCATACTCAAGGTTGGATTCCTTTGGAACGATCAGCGCTACCCTGGATAAGCTCAGCTTATTTTTAGGCGCTTTCTTACCGGGAATCCACCTGGTAATGGCAAAGCGTTCACAAAAGAACTGGTCTGTCAGCGTTTCCCGGTTCACTTCTGTTTCCATCCTGCAAATTTCCCAGGGGATCCAGGGTTCTTCGGAGTTGATGATAACAGTGGCGATCCGTTCTTTAATACTCCAGAGAAATTGCCGGAGATCCGGCGGAAGTAATGTTTTATACAGTTCTGCACCTTTGGCCTCCATTCTCCGGGTGGCAATTTCAAGGTGTTCTTCTCCCTTAAGATTTATATCTTCAATGTCCTTGTAAAATGTCCTGAAATACTGCGCGGGATCACTTGCCAGCGGTACGGGGCCATAAGGCTGAAAGTAGCAGTTAAGCTGGCTGTCGGCCGCCGTCAGTTTAAAGTACAGGTACCTTTTATCATTGACCATGGAATCGGTTATCAGCAGGCTTAAGTCGGCCGGGTAACCGGGATAATGCACGTCTACAGGTAATGGTTGAATAGATTGCGGGGCGTTTGTTGCGGGGCTGTCTGCCGCCATAATGGTTACCTCCAGTTCAATATGCGCCAGCTCAGTACCATCTATAAAAGCGTATATAATAAAACGACCGGCGCCTGCTTCTTTTGCGCGGAGCACGAACTTTTGTTTCTTACCGGTATGGTCAGGTATTTTTATGGAACGGGTTTGTGTGCCTTCCGGCACCAGGTTGTTTTTGGGAGAAACAACGATCTCGACTATCGATTCATCTTCAATCATCAGTGGTAAAGCAGGTCCGTCTTCCTGGGTAAGGTCTATACTTACCATCAATAACAACTCTTCTTCCACCTTTACTGATTTATTATAACCGGCATTCAGGAAATATGCCCGGCTTCCTCTTCCGGGCGATCCGTTCGGCTTTTGAGGAAGAGGAGGAACAAGGCTCTCCAGCATCTGGTGCTGGGTATTTGCCGGAATAAGTTCTCCCAGGCGGCTGCCATTCAGCTCACCCATTTTATTATTGATAAACACACCTATTACTTCCTGGTTATGCTGTACAACCGCTTTGGAGATATCGGCTGTTATTTTAGTATCTAAATCTATCTGCGGTAGTTTCATGCCTGTTTTCAGCCGCTTTTTCAACCATTCGTCAGGATCTTCTCCTGCGGAAAGCTGTTGCTCATACTGGTTCATGAAAGTACTGGCTGTTTCCACATGGCTGATATCGGGAAATACGATATAGTCCGGCAGGGAAGGTTGCTGCTGAAGCGTTGTTACAATGGTATTCACATCGGTATCTGAACTGAAATTGCGAACATCGGTAGAGAGGAATTGATGCGGATTCATATGGTATAATTTAGAGAAATAAATAGTACCTGCAGGGGCTGTGCCTTCAATCCTGTTTATTGCTATGGGGCTTTTACTGCTACGAATTTAATTATTAATACGCTAAAATTCTATATGCTGTTGAACTTTTGAATCAGAAATCCCTTAAATTTATAGTGAGATAGCCAGATGTCAATACCCCAAACCCCTATATATGGATGGAATAACTCCTCCTTTTGACCGGCAATACACTACCATAGGCAACGACGAAAAAGCGGGCAACATTTTTGGAAATGGCTTCGGCAAACGGAATGATCCGCGCGATACTACTTTACCGGCCCCTGTTCCAATAAAGGAATTGGAGAAGCGTATACTGATCGGAAAAGATGACCGGTTTCCTGTTAATCCCGGAGAATTTCCCTATAACGCGGTGTGTTTGTTGATTATTCAGAATAATTATGGAGAAGAGTTTTTTGGTACCGGTTTTTTTATCGGTCCCCGTTGCGTGATCACTGCCGGGCATTGTGTATACTTCAATAACAGGTGGGCCAGCCGGATCACCGTTATCCCCGGAGCTTTGGGCGCACAGCAGCCTTATGGAAGCATGGTGGCTAATAAGTTCAAAAGCGTGGAAGGATGGGTGCTTAATGATAATGCCAACTTCGATCATGGCGCCATCATTCTCAAAGATGATACGCTCTTTAAGTCGTCCCGCAGCCTGCTGGCGTATAAGATGTATAACGGTGATGCGGGAATAGAAATACCCGGTTATCCCGTAGATAAAGAATTTACACAGTGGAGTTCCAAAGGTAATATTGAGAAGGCCACGGATTACAGGATCTTTTACGAAGTGGACACCGTTAAAGGATCGAGTGGCAGTCCTGTTGTAGCAATGGCCAATGGTAAGCGTGTAGTGGTCGGCGTTCATAATAACGGGGATGATTTAAACTCCGGCGCCGTCATCAACAGTGAGATTATCTCCTTATGGAAAGATTGGCTGATGCTTTAATCAAATCCCCAATATACATACCATGAAACAATTATTTTCTACCCTAATTCCACTTGCTATGTTTTTTAACTGCTACGCACAAAATGTTGTTTATTCCTCAGCGGGAAAAACTGCACATTTCGCAAAAGAAGACCTCGATATCACCTTTGCGGCGTCAAAGATCCGGCTGCCACAAGCTGCCGGCCACGAATTTGCCCCGGCGCTGGCCGCCCTTCTTCCCACAGTTATTGATGCAGGTTTCAAGCTAACTACAAGCATCCTTGAAAAGCGGGTAAAGAAATTTTCCGCAGAGTACACCAAGGAACAAAGCAGCCCGTTAACAGCCGGCGATGGTTACTGGCCGGAGTTCAAACTGGTAAGAACAATTAACCTGGAAGAAAGCCCCGACGCTTCAAAAGAAGCGCTGGCCATCAGTTTTAAAATAGATAAAACGGCCAACAATAAATTGTTTTATTACTACGTAGACGCTTTAGGACTGGCATATTCCGCTGCCAAAGCCACTGCAAAGAGTAATACTTTCGACTACGTGATTGAACTGAAAATAAATTACATTCAAGGCACGGAAAAGAAAACTTTAACCCTGGCTCCTTTGGTAATTTCTTCCGTGCCTTTTGGCAATTTGCCGGTAACAGGCCCCAAATACAGGACCGAGATTTTTACCGTTCCCGACGAAAGCATTGTAACAGGCGTTTCCCTGAAAGTAACGGAAACCAATCCGGCCAAAACCAGGGCAGAGAAGATCCTGGGCATATGGAATGATCATAAGGATGAGGCAAAAACCATTGTCAATAATTTTTTGCCTAAAGGAAACAGTGATAGCGGTAACGGGGGAGGAGATGATGCAGGGAAGAAAGGTCAGGGTAAGGGGGGAAACCAGGAAACTGGAAATAATTAAGGCATTCTTTTACAGGCACCCGGTGAAAGCGACAGGTTTTAGTTCCCTCACTTTCAC
>NZ_DATMTE010000360.1:0-6422 GCF_035564935.1 Chitinophaga sp.
GCAAAAGTATAAAAGAAATCGAAAATAAAAAAAAATTGGGCTATTATTTTTCAAACCATCCGGCAGCAAGGGTTTCAGCAATAAAAAATCCCGGTTTACAGCGCGTAAACCGGGACGATATGATACAAATGACGGATCTAAGCGATCTGGTGATTCTAATGCTCTGCTGATGGTCTGCCCGCTTTGATCCGTCATTTGTAAGAACTATTTCCAACCACCGCCCAGGGAACGGTACAGATCTACCATTGCAGTGAGGCGTTGACGGTCTATATCTGCCTGGGCCAGTTCGGCCTGCAGGGAGCGCGACTGCGCCGTAATTACCTCCAGGTAGTTAGCCATACCGCTGCGGAACAGGAGCTGGGCCTGTTGCACTGCCAGTTGTGAAGTATTTACCTGGCGGATAGCGATTTCCTGCTGCACTTTTACTTTATCCAGTTTTATCAAAGCATCACTCACCTCTCCTACCGCATTAAGGGCCGATTGTTTAAACTGTATCACCGCCTGTTCACGTTGTATTTTGGCTACTTCGAGTTGTGTTTTTAACTGCCGGCGCTGGAAGATGGGTTGCGCCACGCTTCCGGCTACTGTGCCAAACAGCGAGGCTGGCAAATTAAACCAGGTACTGGCTTTGAAAGCGTTCAGTCCCCCGCTGCCGGTAATGGTGAGCGTAGGATACATACTACCCTGTGCCACACCTACCTGTGCGTTAGCCGCTACCAGCCCCATTTCGCTGGCGCGCACATCCGGGCGGCGGCTGATCATGGCGGCAGGAATACCTGCCGGCAATGAATCCGTTACCCGAAAGTCGCTCAGCTTAGTGCTGCGTGTAATGGTCGACGGTAGCTCACCGGTTAATATGCGCAAAGCATTTTCCTGGATGGCAATACCTTGTTCCAGCTGTGGTATCAGCAATTCAGCAGTTTGTTGCTGTGAAATGGCCTGTTGAACACCCAGCTCTGTTACTTCTCCCGCAGCTTTCTGCAAGCGGATCATTTTCACAATGGTATCGCTGAGTGCAAGATTCCTGCGCGCTACGCTGAGCTGGTTGTCCAGCATCAGCAGGTTGAAGTAACTGTTGGCAATAGCTGCTACCAGCCCGGTTTGCACGGCATGCTCACCTTCATATGACTGCAGGTAAGTAGCCAGTGCAGCTTCTTTCTGACGTTTTATCTTACCCCAGATATCTATTTCCCACGACATGCCCACACCGATGTTGAAATCTTCAATGTGATCACCGAGGTTATTAACAGAAAGGTTCAATCCATTGAAGCTGTTCTTGGACGGGAAGTTGGTACTACCTGATGCAGTAGCTGTAAACGCTGGCAGCCAGGCTACTTTAGCCTGTTTCAGATAGGCCTGCGCCGTTTCCACTTTCTTTATCGCCAGCTGCAGATCATAGTTGCCGGTGAGGGCCTGGCTGATCAACTGCTGTAAAGTGGCATCTGTAAAAAATTTCTTCCATTCTATTTCTGCTATACTGCTGGTGTCTGAAGGCGCAGTGTCATTATTGAACTGCTGTGGCAGCGCCACCGGGGGCCGCTCGTAATTGCGGCCTACCCGGCATGCTGCTAACCCTACAACTAAGGAGAACAACAAAAAGTAAAATGAGCTATAACTTGTTTTCATTTGTCTTTTTTCTGATTCTGATAATAGATAATGCTAATATTTTAGTGTACCAGCTTTGCCTCATGTTCTGCTTCCACTTCCACTATCGGCTTACGGCTGGTTTTCTCTTGCAGGAACTGGAAAATTACAAACAGCACAGGTATGATGAATACCCCCAGGACCACCCCGGTGAACATGCCACCTACAGTACTCCAACCAATTGAATGATTGCCTTTGGCAGATGCACCTTGTGTAAAGATTAATGGCAACATACCAACAATAAAGGCAAAGGAAGTCATCAATATTGGACGGAGACGAAGCTGTGCTGCTTCCAAAGCTGCCTCAACAAGCTTATAGCCCGCCCTTCGCCGTTGTAAGGCAAACTCCACGATCAGGATCGCATTTTTAGCCAATAATCCTATCAGCATGATCATACCTATTTGCACGTAGATATTTCCCTCTATGCCGCTAAGGCCAATGAAACTATATACACCTAATATACCCGTAGGTACGGTAAGGATTACTGCCAGTGGCAGGATATAGCTTTCATACTGTGCAGCCAGCAGGAAGAATACGAACAATACACTCAATAAAAACACGAACGCAGTTTGGTTCCCTGCTCTTATCTCTTCCCTCGTAATACCTGTAAACTCATAGGCATATCCTTGTGGCAATGCCTTTTTCGATACTTCTCCGATGGCTGTAATTACATCACCGGTACTATAACCGGGTTTGGGTGTAGCATTAATGGTAACAGCACCATACAGGTTGTTTCGGGTAACTGTTTCGGGGCCATATACACGTGTGAATTTGGCCACAGTACTTACCGGTACCATCGTACCCAGGTTGTTCTTTACATAAATAGCATCCAACGAACTCTTATCCATCCGGTATGAAACATCGGCCTGCGCCATTACGCGGCTATATTTACCGAAACGGTTAAAGTCTGAAACGAAACTACTACCATAATACGTTTGCAGCGTATTCAACAAATCACCAACAGATACACCCAATTGCTTCACTTTTATATCATCTATATCAATTGTGTATTGTGGATTACCTGTATTAAAAGTAGTGAACGCACTTGCCACTTCCGGCCGTTGACTTAATGCACCAACAAACCCCCATGCCGTTCCTGCTAATTTATCCAGCGATCCGTTTGTTCTGTCCTGCAACATCATTTCTACCCCGCTCACGTTACCGAAACCCTGTATTGTTGGAAAACCAACAAAAAAAGTTAACGCATCATGTACTTGCATTGATTTGCCTAACAAACCGCCTGCAATAGCAGTCGGGTCTTTTACAACACCTCTCTCCTTACGATCTTTTAACCTTACAAATATCGCAGCATTAGGGGAAGCGTTCGCATTTGTTACGAAGTTCATCCCATTTGCAGCCCATACATCGCTCACACCCTCATCTTTCATCGTAATTTTACTGATCTGGCTCGTTGCATTCTCCGTTCTGCTAAGTGAACTACCGGGAGGTGTTTGGGTAATACCAACTACGAACCCCTGATCTTCATCCGGAATAAACCCGGTAGGTGTTGTTTTGATGAGCCAAACTGTAGCAACCACCACAAGCAATAATCCGGTAATGGCCACCCACCTGTTCTTCATCAGGAATTTGATGCTCCGTATATATCTTGCGGTCATTGCATTAAAAGCAGTATTAAACGCATCGAAGAAGCGGTCACCAAAACCTTTTTTCTTTCCGCCTTCGCCTATATGCTGGTTCTTTAAGAATAAAGCACACAGCGCCGGACTTAACGTTAACGCATTCACCGCAGAAATAACGATAGCAATGGCCAGTGTAAAGGCGAATTGTTTATAGAATACGCCTGCAGGACCTTGTACAAAGCTCACTGGCACAAACACTGCTGCCATTACCAATGTGATCGAAACAATCGCACCGGATATTTCACTCATCGTTTTAACTGTTGCCTCTCTTGCCGGTAAATGCTCTCGTTCCATCGTTGAGTGTACGGCCTCTACAACCACAATTGCATCATCCACCACAATACCAATAGCCAGTACCAATGCGAACAATGTAAGCAGGTTAATACTGAAGCCGAATAACTGTAAGAAGAAGAAGGTACCTATAATCGAAACAGGAACAGCAATTACCGGGATCAGTGTAGAGCGCAGATCTTGCAGGAAAACGAAAACCACGATGGCCACAAGAATGAACGCAATGATCAGTGTTTCTTTTACCTGGTCAATTGATGCATCCAAAAATTCCTTCGAGTTGTACATTATCTTAAACTTCATACCCTCGGGTAACGCCTTATCAAATTCCCCAATCTGTCGCTCCAGTTCGGTAAGAATTTCATTGGCATTGGAACCCGGAGTCTGCACAATACCAAAACCAGTAGCCGGTTTGCCATCGAGCAAATTCGAGGCAGTATAAGTATAGCCACCAAGTTCAACCCTGGCCAGATCTTTAAGGCGAAGAACAGAACCATCGTTCTTTGCCTTGATCACCATATTCTCATACTCTTCAGGCTTATTTAACTTTCCCTTGTATTTAATAATATACTCGAAAGATTCCTTACTACTTTGTCCCAAACGTCCTGGTGCAGCTTCTACGTTCTGATCTTTGATCGCATTCATCACTTCTGCTGTAGAAAGATTATTAGCAACCAGCCTGTCGGGTTTCAACCAGATACGCATCGAATAATCTTTTGAACCAAATGGCTGTACCTGTGCCACCCCTGGTATACGTTGTAACTGAGGGATGATATTAATCCTTGCATAGTTATTTAAGAACAGTTCGTTATACTTAACGCTATCCTCGCTATATATCGCCACAAACATCAGGAAGCTGCTCTGCACCTTCTGTGTAGAAAGCCCGGCTTGTAATACTTCCGGAGGTAGCTGGCTATTAGCTTTAGATACGCGGTTTTGTACGTTTACTGCCGCAATATCAGGATCCGTTCCCTGTTTAAAAAAAACTGTCAGGATGTAGCTACCATCGTTGTTGGAATTGGAGGTCATGTACGTCATGTTCTCCACACCATTTACCGATTCTTCTATGGGGATAGCAACTGTACGGGCTATCACCTCCCCGTTGGCGCCGGGATAATTGGCTATAACCTGTACAGATGGCGGCGCGATCTCAGGAAATAAAGCCGTTGGCAGGGTGAATAAAGACAACCCTCCCAGTATAACCAATATGATAGAAATAACCGTAGATAAAACCGGCCTTTCAATAAATCGTTTTAACATAAATAACAATTATGGGTTGCGGTATACCCGCGCGAACACAAGCAGTGCATGTGTGTGGCAACACTGCCTGCGTCGCAATTTGAATAATGTTTTGTGGTAAACGTTCTTAACACTGGCGTGCTTTCACGCTTAATTAATTTAAAGCAGCGGCTTTGCTTTCAACAAACTGTCTATAGATACCATCTGTGGCTGAATAACAACACCATCTTTTAAACCACCCATCATCATGGTAGATTGAGAAGATAATACAATCTTATCTCCCACCTTTACGCCATCAGTAACAAAATAATAATTAGACGTTTTGCCGGAAATGGCCAGGGGTTTTGTAACGATTTTATTACTATCGGCCACTGTATAAACGAACACTTTGTCCTGCAATTCAAACGTAGCTTCCTGGGGAATTACCAATGCAGAAGCATGTAAAGTAGGTACCCTTACTTTACCGGTACTACCACTTCTAAGTATTCCCTGTGCATTAGGAAAGCTGGCACGTAAACTAATTGCACCAATAGTTTTGTCAAACTGCCCTTCCACTATTTCAACTTTTCCTTTTTCAGGATAAACACTTCCATCTGCCAGGATTAATTCTACCGCCGGCATTCCTTTTACTTTTTCAGCAACGCTATTACCTGGATATTTTTCCTTGAATTTGAGGAAATCGGTTTCACTCAAAGAAAAATAAACACGCATATCCTTTACTTCGGAAATAGTGGTCAGTGCGCCCGCCATTCCTCTGCTAACAAGGCTTCCCGCTTTAAAGGGAATAGTACCTATATAACCATCGCTGGGTGCGGTAATATTTGTGAACCCAAGATTGATACGGGCAGCTTCTACCTGGGCCTGGGCCTGGGCAACATTGGCTTTCGCTGAATTGTAACTTGCTTCGGCCGATTTTAATTGAACATCCGATACCACATTATTACTGAGTAGCGGTTTCAATTTATCAACGTTGATCTGTGCATTTTCCAATGCCGCTGTTGCAGCTTGTAAATTTGCAGTGGCATTGTTGAGTTGCTCTGCATAAGGTCTCCTGTCGATCGTGAAAAGTGTTTGACCTTTTGTAACGTAAGCACCTTCATCTACTGAAATATTCGTCAGATAGCCGTCTACCTGCGGTCTTATTTCCACGTCACGGGTTCCTTCTACCGAAGCAGGGAAATCCTGGAACGTTGTAGCAGGTAAGGTAACTGCTTTAATTACTGGTAAAGATGCTGGTGGCAGTGCATCTGTTTTAGCCTGCGATGTGCTGCAGGCAGACAATACCGAAAGAACAAAAAAACTATAAAGTAAGCCTGCCGGCAATGTGGTCAATGTTAATTTCAATGGTTTCATTACTACTTTGTTTTAAACGACTAACAATAAAATTCCCCCGTGCGGTCAAGGCAGGTAACGGCAGCCTTGCTTCGCAGCAATCAATATCAGTGACAGCAATCGGGTTGTGAAATACAGGTAGGTAGCCCAGCAACACTCAGACACCTATAATGTTACAGCACATTATACGTTTGAGCACAGCAATTTGTTACTACTGTAAAAAAGAAATTGAAGATTTGCGGTCGGCCGCTAAAAAACTCTCATCGGTTTTCAAATTTT
>NZ_DATMTE010000361.1:0-6446 GCF_035564935.1 Chitinophaga sp.
AACTTGATCCGTACTTCCTGGCTAAAATCTTTACCCAGCCAATCATTCCCGGGAAAAGCACGCCAGCGCCCACCGCGGAAAAAGTGGTGCCCAAAGTCAAATATTTAGGAGAAAATCAAAAAAACATTGCGCTCTTCATACAAAATGAAAATGAAGCGTACTTAAACGAAGAATTATTCAACCTCCTTACCAATATATTAAATGCCTGTAAACTAGGCATGCAGGATGTATCACTTATTAACGTGATCACCTACCCTTCCCTCACTTTTTCCGACTGGCAAACCGCCATGAAGATAGAACGGAGCGTTGTATTTGGGATTGCACCGGAGCAACTCGGGCTGAATGACATTCCTCCCTATCAACTGGTAACGGTAAACGGCACCACGCTGCTATTTTCTGATGAACTATCGCTGATAGGCAGCGATAAAGTACTGAAAGCCAGGTTATGGGCCGGCTTAAAACAATTATTAGGCATCTAAATTTCTTTTCCAATAATATGAAGTTGATATTCGCTACCAATAACCAGAATAAAGTAAAAGAGTTCCGGTCGTTACTGGGATCTCAGTTTGAGATCGTCACCCTCCTGGAAGCCGGTATTGACATAGATATCCCGGAGCCACACGATACCCTGGAAGCCAATGCCACAGAAAAATCAGCTACCATTCACCGGATGACGGGCGAAAACTGCTTTGCAGAAGATACCGGCCTGGAGATAGACGCCCTCAACGGAGCGCCTGGTGTTTTGTCTGCCCGCTACGCGGGAGAACAGAAAGAAGCCGCCGACAATATTGTGAAAGTATTGCAGGAACTGGAAGGACAGATCAACCGCAGCGCACAATTCCGCACTGTTATTTCCCTGATACTGGATGGAAAGGAACACCAGTTTGAGGGAGTGAGCAAAGGTCACATCACCACGGCAGTAAGAGGAGAAAACGGGTTTGGTTATGACCCGATCTTTATCCCGGAAGGTGAAACACGGGCTTTTGCAGAAATGGATCTTTCTGAAAAAAACAGGTATAGTCACCGGGCAAGGGCCTTCGAAAAATTTGTGGCTTTCCTGAAACAGACAACAAACGTTTAGCATCTCCCTAAAAAATAACAATGGCAAGGATTAAGATAGATTTACCGGCAGCATTTCCATTCAATTTTCAAATGCCTGTGCGGATACAGGATATTAACTATGGCAACCACGTAGGCAATGATGCCATCCTCTCAATTATACATGAAGCCAGGATCCGCTTCCTCGGCGCACTTGGCTACAAGGAGCTGGATCATGAAGCCGGCAGTGGCTTTATTATGGCCGATGTAGCTATTGCTTACAAAGGAGAAGGTTTTTATGGAGATGTATTTGATATAGCTGTTGCAGCTGGTGAATTTAACGCCCTGGGCTTTGAATTATTTTATCTCATCACGGCTAACCGTAATGGACAAATGATTACGATTGCAGAAGCTAAAACGGGCATGATATGCTTTAACTACAAAACACATAAAATAGCAAAGCTGCCTGCTGATATGAAAGCACGCCTGGAAACAGGAAAATAAAAACAACAGATCATGGATATAACAACAACGCCCACTGCAGTGGAACAGGTAATTACGGCCCGCCGTACGGTGAAACCTACCAGCATGAACGGCCGGAAGATTGCGGATGAAACCGTGCAGCAACTGCTTCAGCTTGCCGACTGGGCTCCAACCCACGGATACACGGAACCCTGGTATTTTGTGGTGTACAGCAGAGACAAAGTAGCGCAGTTTTGTACCGACCATGCTGAAATGTACAAACAATTTACCCCGGCAGACAAATACATTGCGGGCAACTACGATAAACTGAAAACACAGGGCAACCTGGCATCGCATGTATTGGCGATTTGCATGAAACGGGGCAATAATCCCAAGATCCCGGCGCTGGAAGAAATTGCAGCGGTGTCATGCGCCGTGGAAAATATATGGCTGGGCGCTACCGCCCTGGGCATTGCCGCTTACTGGGGTTCCGGCGGTATGACCTACCACCCTGCTATGCAGGACTATTTTGGTTTGGGAGAAGATGACCTTGTACTGGGCTTCTTTTATATGGGTTATACAGACGAACCTGCTCAACCGGGAAGACGGATGAAACCTTTCGATCAGAAGTTTAAGTGGATGTGATTTTCAGGAAGATGGGGATCATACCGGTTTCCATCTTCCTGAAAATTATTTTAACAGGTACCCGTTCGCTTCCTCCGAAAAGCTGCTGATCTGCGTAGCTACCCAATGTTCATCTTTATGTAATACTTCCGCCATGATCCGGGCTACGGCAGGGGCTATACGCAGGGCTTCCCCTGCATCAAGGAAAAGCAGGCGGGTGCGGCGGGCCAGGAAATCTTCAATATTGCGGGCCATTTCTTCTTTCACCGCCCAAACTACCTGTGCTTTAATAATGTGATAATCACGGCTCAGTTCCTCCTGCAGATCAGGCTCACGCGCCACCATCTGGTGCAGGTGTAACACATCGCTGCCATAGAAATACCAGGGATCGTCCCAGTTAACCTTATCCGAAGCACCGTGGATCTTCAGGTGATGGGTAGCCGAAGAAGTAGCCTTCCATTTCAGCGCTGCTTCCAGTTTTTGAATAACATCTTCCGCCATCCGGCGATAGGTGGTCCATTTGCCACCGATAATAGTAATAAGTTTTGATTTGGAAACAATGATCTTATGACTGCGGGAGATCTCTTTTGTTTTATGTCCTTCTGCTTTAGCAGCAGCCAGCGGGCGAAGACCCGCCCAAACGCTGCGTACATCGGAACGCTGCGGCGCCCTCGATAAATACTGACCGGCAGTGCGGAGGATAAAAGCAATTTCTTCTTCCAGCGCCCGTGGTTCCAGGCTGATGTGATTAATGGGTGTATCGGTGGTACCCATCACCACTTTGTTGTGCCAGGGCACAATAAACAGTACCCTTCCATCGCTGGTAGACGGGATCATCAGTGCGTTATGCCCGGGCAGGAAATCGCTGTCGAGTACCAGGTGCACTCCCTGGCTGGCCGCAATGGATTTGGGCGCCTCCGGGTTATCCATTTCCAGCACATCATCTGCAAACACGCCGGTAGCATTGATCACAGCCCGGGTATTAAGATAAATTTCACCGCCTCCATCCAGGGTATCCTTCACCGTTAGTCCGCTGATGTTTCCCAGCTCGTCTTTCCGCAAACTGGTCACCTTCATATAATTCAATACGGTACCTCCGTTATCTGAAATGGATTGCGCCAGGTTGATGGCCAGGCGGGAATCGTCAAATTGGCCATCGTGATACAGCACGCCTCCGGCGAGTTTATCCGGCTTAAGTGTAGACAAGCGTTCCAGCGTAGCCGACCTGGAAATATGCACCGATTTACCAAGACTGAGACGGCCGGCCAGCCAATCGTACATTTTGAGGCCAATGGTGTATTTCAGGTTCTCCCAGAAATTAAAAGTCGGAATAACAAAAGCCAGGTTACGCACCAGGTGAGGCGCGTTGGCAGCCAGCAATCCCCGTTCCACACTGGCTTCCCTTACCAGCGACACATCGCCCTGAGCGAGGTACCTTACGCCTCCGTGAACCAGCTTTGTACTTTTACTGGAAGTGGACTTTGCAAAATCCACCTGCTCCAGCAGCAGGGTTCTGTAGCCCCTTGTTACCGCCTCCAGGGCGGCGCCGAGACCGGTAGCGCCTCCACCAATCACTATAATATCCCAGGGGTCGGGATCTTTTCTTAATGAGGCAACGAGCGTTTCTCTTTTCATAAGCTAGTTTTCATTGGACTCGCCAATCATATACAAAATACTGAGGATTCCGGTACCTGACAAATTAAGCAACCGGGTTCCAGAAAACTTAACGGCCGGGAGGGTTAAAAGTTTTAAATTCAGGAACATTTAGGCATTAAAAATGTTCCTCCATAGAGATCATTCAATTTTACTGTTTCATGTTTACCAGGATACATATTAATTACACCTGCTTTTTGCAGCTGCTGCTGCTAACGGTGCTGATCACCGGAAATTACAGCGCTGATGCACAGGGCCGGAAACATAAAGCAAAAGCGGACACCATTCACCTGGTGGCTGTAGACAGCGCCACTATCAGCAAAAATATCCAGGCATTGTCGAAGGATACCAACCGGGTAAAAAAGTCGGATACCTCCGTGTCCATCCTGATCAACCGTATTGAGGGTTATACCCTTACGCTGAATGATCTTATGAGTTCCCTCCGTCGCGGGTTCGATACCTCCAGGATAATTGCCGGTCTTCCGCTTACCGACACCTCCCTTGCGCTGATAAGGTACAATATTGCCAGTTTGGGCCGTACCCCCAACATCAACGATATATATACCAACAAAGTGATGCTGGAACAGCTGCAGCGAAAACTCACTTCCTGGCAAGGGGCACTTTTTTCTTATTATGAGAAGCTGAAAAATATTAATGATACCATCCGCCTTATCCGCGGAGATACCGCCATGCGGAACGTTCCGTCTGAAGATGATCTGTATGGATTTTACCTCGGGCAGGTGACTAACCTGGTGCTTAAATTCCGCCTGGTAGACAGTGCCAATAAGGCCAGTTTGATTAAGATAGGACTGCTGCAAAACCAGGTGGCTAACCGTTATATTGAAGCCTCTAACCTTTATGAGGACATGGACTACCGACTGCAGCAATTTGCCTCCAACATGTTTGCACGTGACTACAGGTATTTGTGGAAGCCTCACCGCGACAGTATCAACCCGCTTGAGTTTTTCCCCGTACTGAAAAATTCGCTGCATAAAAGCACAAAGGTATTGGGCATCTTCTTTTCCATACAATGGCCTGTATTTTTTGTGTGGCTGTTGCTGGCAATATTATTTTCCTGGTGGGTATACAATAATATTAAACGCATACGGCATAACCATACAGAACAGGAAGGAGAAACCATTCTGCAGCATGCCCGGTACCTGTACCGCTACCCGGTAGCGTGTACCATTGTATTGATTGCTACATTATCTTCCGTACTATCGGTACGCTATCCCATTCTTTTTACAGAAATCACCTGGGGTTTAAATGTGATAGCACTGAGCTTTATTTTTCGCACGCATCTTCCTAAAACATTATTCAGAAGCTGGTTATTACTGACCGGCCTGTTATTCATTTACAGTATGAATAACCTGCTGATTGAAATCACCTATGCGGAACAATGGGGATTACTGATCGGCGCTGTTCTTTCGTTGCTGCTGGGGAACCGGCTGCTGAAAGAATCGTCGCTCACCACCTTTGCCCAACCGAAATTTACCCGGCCCGTATTGATGCTGTTCATGCTTACCAGCGCCTTTTCCCTGATCATGGTTATTTTAGCCAGGGTAGGCACCGCCAAAATAATGGGATCTACAGCGGTTGTGTGCACAGTGATGGCACTGAGCCTGTTTATACTCGTAAAAATACTGATGGAGGCCGTGTACCTGCAGGTAGAAGCCAATAAAGATTCCAGCACCTTCATTTCCTTTATGGACTACCAGGAGGTGCAGAAAAAGCTAAAAACATTTCTGACCATCCTGGCCTTTGTAGGGTGGCTGGTGATTATATCCCGTAGTGTTTATTTGTATGATATCATTTACGAGGTTATTGCAGATGTTCTTTCCTCCCGGCATAAACTCGGCAATTCAGATTTTACTTTCAGCAGCGTCATCATTTTTATACTCGTGATATGGGTGGCTACTGTGGCTTCCCAGCTGATTGCCTATATGTTTGGCAACACAGGTCAGAGTGCCAATCCCAATAAGAAAACAAAATTCGGCTCCGCCTTATTGTTACTCCGCCTCGCTGTATTGGCCGGCGGTGTACTGCTGGCATTTGCCGCCTCCGGTATCCCGATGGACAAAATTACCATTGTAATTGGCGCCCTCGGCGTGGGTATTGGTTTTGGCTTGCAGAATATTGTGAACAACCTGGTATCCGGTATCATTCTCGCTTTTGAAAAGCCGATAGAAGTTGGTGATGTGATAGAGCTCGGCCCCCGTTCAGGCGTTGTAAAAGAAATAGGGATCCGCTCCAGCAAGATCAGCGCCTATGATGGCTCTGAAGTGATTGTTCCCAACGGCGACCTTATATCACAACAACTGATCAACTGGACCAGGACCAACCGGAATAAGCGGATAACATTGGCGATCGGCGTGAACTATGGCAGCAATATTGACCAGGTTACCCAAATTATCAGCTCTGCCTTTACCGGGCGTAAGGATGTACTCACTGTTCCGGGTCCTTTTATACAGCTGACCGACTTTGGAGACAACGCAGTGAATTTCAAGGTATACTTCTGGGTAGGCGATCTTGATAATGCGGGAAGGCTTCAAAACGAGGTGATGTCTTTTATTTATACGGCACTCAACCAGGCGGGGATTGAAATCCCTTATCCACAGCGGGATTTGCATATCCGCTCTGTGGATGAATCTATATTAAAAAAATGGGAT
>NZ_DATMTE010000362.1:0-8706 GCF_035564935.1 Chitinophaga sp.
TAGCTTTATTCCAGCTAAAACAATCAACTGATGACAGCAGTTCCACGTTTTTTTTCCGGGAGATATATGCTTTGCCGTTGCGCTTTCTGGCTCATATTATGGCAGGTGGTTTTTACACAGGCTGCCCGCTGCCAGTTGCGGGCCTGGAAACAAGGGTTTGCGCAACCGCCTGCAGTGGCCCGTCCGGGCGTGTACTGGTATTTTATGGATGGTAATTTATCAAAACAGGGTATTACAGCCGACCTGGAATCCATGAAAGAAGCGGGCATCAGTAATGCTACCTTCCTGGAAGTGAATGTGGGTATTCCCCGGGGTAAGGTCGACTTCCTCAGCGAAGCCTGGCAGGAGCTGTTTATACATGCCGTGAAGGAAAGTGAGCGGCTGGGCATTGAAATTACATTAGGCATTGGTCCCGGATGGGCCGGCAGTGGCGGCCCCTGGGTAACGCCCGCCCAATCTATGCAGCACCTGGTAGCTTCCGTAACACATGTTTCCGGTAATGAAAAAAAGCGGATCACATTGCCGGTACCATCTCCCAAAACTCCTTATTTCGGGGAAGATATTTTTACCCCCGGCCTTAAAAAACAATGGAACGATTTTTATAAAGATGTAGCGGTACTGGCGTTTCCCACACCGGTTAATGCGCAGTCTATTACAGACATCGGGGAAAAAGCGTTGTACTACCGCGCGCCGTTCACTTCCGTAGCCGGTGTAAAACCCTACCTGCCGTTTCCCGCTGTATATGATACCCTGCCCTCCGCTGCAGTGATTGCAAAACAACGCATCATCGATCTTACTGCTGCTTTGCAGGCAAATGGTACACTGCAATGGGATGTTCCTCCCGGCAACTGGACCATCCTTCGTTTCGGGGCGCGCAACAACGGCGCGGTTACCCGGCCGGCGCCTTTCCCCGGCCTGGGATTTGAAGCCGATAAGTTTGATACCACGGCAATGAATGCACACCTGGATCACTACATAGGCGCCTTGCTGCGGAAAATGGGACCGCGGGATCCTGCAGCTGCAGGCGGTTTGAAACGACTGCACATAGACAGCTGGGAAATGGGCGCGCAAAACTGGACCCCGCATTTCCGGGAACAATTCATGAAAAGAAGAGGCTATGATCCGCTTCCCTTTTACCCGGTGTACACAGGAAGCATCGTGGAAAGCCGCGAAATCAGCGAACGCTTTTTATGGGACCTGCGGCAAACCGCACAGGAGCTGGTACTGGAAAATCATGCCGGCTACGTGAAAGCATATGCACACCGCCACGGGTTAAGTCTTTCTATAGAACCCTACGATATGAACCCCGCCGCCGACCTGGAACTTGGCGCTGTGGCAGATATCCCTATGTGCGAATTTTGGAGCAAAGGACTTGGTTTTAATTCCGCATTCAGTTGTATAGAGGCAGTGTCTGTAGCCCATGTGAACGGGCAGCCGGTGGTACCGTCGGAAGCATTTACCGCGCAGAATGACGAAGGCTGGAAACAATATCCCGGCGCCATGAAAAACCAGGGCGATTGGGCCTTTGCAGCCGGTATAAACCGCTTTGTTTTTCATACGTTCCAGAGCCAGATGCTGGCAGATTCATTACGTCCGGGCATGACCATGGGACCTTATGGCGTACACTGGGACCGTCATCAAACCTGGTGGCCCCTGGTAAACGGTTATCACCGCTACCTATCCCGTTGCCAGTACCTGCTGCAACAGGGTACAACGGTAGCGGATATACTCTATTTAACACCGGAAGGAGCCCCGCATGTGTTCCAGCCGCCGGCATCGGCACTATCAGGCGATGCCGTACTGCCGGACCGCAAAGGATATAATTTCGACGGATGCGCCCCCGGCCAGTTATATAAAGCTACCGTACAAAACGGCCGCATTGTATTTCCCGGCGGCGCCAGCTACCGCATACTGGTATTGCCGGCTGTTACCACCATGACGCCCCGGCTGCTGGAAAAGATCCGCTCCCTTGTATTGGCCGGCGCAGTGGTAACAGGCATTCCTCCACTTCATGCGCCCGGCCTGTCCGGTTACCCCGCCTGTGATGACACGGTGCGGACAATGGCCGCAGCCCTCTGGCAACAACCCGCTCCGGGTAAAGGAAAAGTGATTTACAGCCACGCGCCGGCGGGTGAATTGTATCCGCATTACGACAGTACTGCCGCCATACTTGCAGGCATGGGCATACAGCCTGACCTGGTGGCCGGTGAAAATATCCGCTACACACACCGCACCGCCGCTACAGCCGATATATATTTTATCTCCAACCGCAGTAATGATCCCGTTAGCAGCCACGCAGTGTTCCGCAGCAATAACGGCACACCGCAGCTGTGGGATCCTATGACAGGCAACATCCGGCCGCTCCCGGAATTTACGGTGGCCGGTGAACGCACTACCATACCGCTGCAACTGGCAGGAGGAGAAAGTTGTTTTATCCTGTTTACAAAGGAGGCGACAATGAAGCCTTCATCTTCCAAAAACTTTCCCGGAACAACAACCCTGCAAACGCTCAATGGCAAGTGGCAGGTAGCCTTTGATCCTAAGTGGGGAGGCCCGGAGAACATTACTTTCCACACCCTGCAGGATTGGACCGAACGCCCCGAAAGCGGCATTAAATATTATTCCGGCATGGCTACCTACCGTAAAACATTTGACCTCGCCACAGGCGGAAAAAAAGCGGCACTCCTGTTGCAGCTTGGCGAAGTACATAACCTGGCAAGGGTAACACTGAACGGGAAAGACCTGGGCGTGCTGTGGTGCGCTCCCTGGCAGGCAGATATCAGCAAGGTGGTGAAGGAGAAAAATAACCTGCTGGAAATAACTGTCGCTAACCTGTGGCCCAACCGCTTAACAGGTGATGAGCAATTGCCTGACGACGGCATCAGGAACGGGCAATGGCCCGAATGGCTGCTGAAAGGCCAGCCCCGCACCAGCGGAAGGTATACGTTCTCTACCTGGAAATTTTATACAAAGGATTCCCCGTTACTGCCATCCGGTTTACTGGGGCCCGTTACCATTCAAAAAATAATACCATGAATACATTAAAGGTAGGCCTGTTTGGCATTGGCCTCGCTGCTTATTGGGAACAGTTCGAAGGCCTGCAACAACGGTTGTCCGGCTACATCGGGGTTGTACATCAGCAGCTGCAGGGCTACGGCGCAGAGATCGTCAACCTGGGATTAATTGACACGCCGGAGAAGGCATTCGAAGCAGGCAGCCGTTTCCGGAAAGAAGACGTAGATCTCATCTTTTTATATGTTACCACCTATGCGTTGTCTTCCACGGTGTTGCCGGTAGTGAAACGTGCAAAGGTGCCGGTGATCGTATTAAACCTTTCCCCGGCAGCGGCTATTGACTATGCCTCATTTAATAACCTGGGCAACCGCACAGCCATGACCGGCGAATGGCTGGCCTTTTGTGCCGCCTGCCCTGTACCGGAAATAGCCAGCGTATTCAAACGCTCCGGTATACCTTTCTACCAGGTAACCGGTATGCTGCACAATGATCCCGGTGTATGGAAAGAAGTGGAAGAATGGATCGCGGCCGCGAAAGTGGCCCACATTATGTATCACAACCGGCTTGGTTTAATGGGCAACTATTACGGCGGCATGCTGGATATTTATTCCAATCTCACTTTGCATGCAGCAGTGTTAGGCGGGCATATGGAGATCATTGAAGCAGATGAATTATCGGGCATCCGTGCCACCGTTAGTGAAACGGAAATTGCTGCCAAACTGGAGGAAGCCCAACGGGTGTTTGAGATCCAGCCCGACTGCTCCCCGGAAGAACTGCACCGCGCTGCTAAAACAGCGGTGGCACTGGATAAGCTGGTGGCGAAGCATCAGCTGGGATCGCTGGCATATTATCATAAAGGAACAGGTAACGCGGTGAATGAAGATACCATGAGCTCCGTTATTATGGGCACATCGCTCCTGACTGCGCAGGGCGTTCCGGTAGCAGGTGAATATGAAGTAAAGAATGCACAGGCCATGAAGATCATGGACAGTTTTGGCGCCGGGGGATCCTTTACCGAATACTATGCCATGGACTACCAGGATGATATTGTGCTGATGGGCCACGATGGACCCTGCCATCCGGTAATTGCCGCAGGTAAAATAAAGCTGAAGCCTTTACAGGTATATCATGGAAAAGTAGGAAAGGGATTATCTGTGGAGATGTCGGTGGCACATGGCCCTGTTACCTTATTGTCGGTAGTGGAAACAGGCAACGGCACTTTGCAGTTCCTCCTGGCGGAAGGTATGTCTGAAGCCGGTCCCATCCTGGAAATAGGTAATACCAACAGCCGCTACCGGTTTCCCATTGGCGCCAGGAATTTCGTGGAGGCCTGGAATGCACAGGGGCCTGCACACCATTGTGCAGTGGGTAAAGGGCATATTGCTCCCCGTATAAAAAAACTGGCGGAGTTACTGGGCATTGCGGCTATCCAGGTTTGCTGAGGAAGGGCGCGGCAAGGGATACTATAAACGGTCAGTTACTGTATCAAAAACGGACATATTATTGAAAAGATGATTTTCTAAATTACTGACATATATGTTACTACTGTATGGCATGTTTTTTAAATTGTTCGCATAACTGATACCGACCATCATGATAAGAAATTACTTCAGGATTGCATGGCGCAACCTGGCCCGCAATAAAGCCTTTTCTTTTATAAATATCCTGGGACTGGCCCTCGGACTGGCCTGTAGCCTGCTTATGATCCTTTGGGTGCAGGATGAAAAAAGCGTGGATACCTTTCATGCCAACAGCGATAAACTATACCAGGTATATGTGCGCCAGTCGTCTGCCGGAAAAGTGGATGCAGGCTATCTTACACAGGGACCGCTGGCAGCTGAGCTGAAAAAAGAAATACCTGAAGTAGCTTACGCCAGCGGGTTCCAGGCTTTCCCGCCGGTGGCATTAAGGGTAGATGATAAAATAATGAAGATCACAGGGGCCTATGCAGGCGCCGATTTCCTGAAGATGTTCAGCTACCCCGTATTACAGGGTAATAAAGCCACCGCGTTGGATAAACCCGGTACCATTGCCATTTCCAAACACCTGGCGGAATTATTTTTCGGCAGCCCGGAAAAGGCGTTGGGGAAAACATTGCGGTATGAAGACACTACAAGTCTTGCTGTTACCGCCGTGTACGATGTGCCGGCCAACTCTTCGCAGCAGTTCGACTTTGTCCGCAACTGGGACGATTTTACCGCTAATAACGCATGGACAAAAAACTGGGGCAGCTTTAGCCCGCTTACGTATATCCTTCTCCGTGATCATGCTGATGCCGGTAAAGTGGCCGCTAAAATAAAAGACTTCGTTTATAACTACCAGACACGGGGTAACGGTTCCTATACAGAGCTGGGATTACAGCCCTACAGCGAAAAATACCTGCACGCCGTATTCAGCAATGGTGTTCCTGATGGCGGCCGTATAGAATACGTACGCCTGTTTACGTTACTGGCCATATTTATTATGCTCATTGCCTGTATTAATTTTATGAACCTGGCCACTGCACGTTCGGTAAAAAGGGCAAAGGAAGTAGGCGTGCGAAAAGTAGTGGGGGCCCGGCGTTCCACGCTGGTGGTTCAGTTCATAGGTGAAGCTTTACTGCTGGCATTTTTTGCATTAGCGATTGCCTTGCTGGTAGTAATACTGCTGTTACCGGCCTTTAACCAGCTTAGTGGAAAACAGTTATCACTGCCTGTTTCACAACCTGTTTTCTGGGCTATGTTGCTGGGCCTGACGGTACTTACCGGCTTTGTGGCCGGCAGTTATCCAGCTTTGTTCCTCTCTGCGCTGAACCCTGTGAAGGTGCTGAAAGGCAGCCTGAAATTCGGCACTGGCGCTGTTAATTTCCGCAAAGGGCTGGTGGTATTCCAGTTCTCCTTATCCATCCTGCTGATGATCGGTATGTTCGTGATTTACCGTCAAATGGATTATGTACAAACTAAGAACCTGGGTTACGACCGGCAAAACCTCCTTTATATTCCTATTGAAGGGCAGCTGATCACTAAGTACGATGTATTTAAAGCTGCAGCTGCTGATCTTCCCGGCGTACTCGCCATTTCAAAAATGAAAGAAACACCTACGGTGATACAACATCATAAAGGAGACCTGGAATGGTCCGGGAAAGACCCAAATGATGCCGCTTCTTTTGCTGATGCGGCAGTAGGGTACGACTTTGTGAAAACCCTGCACCTCACGCTGCTGGAGGGTCGTGATTTTTCAAGGGAATTTGGCAACGATTCCGGCAGCTATATCCTGAATGAAAGTGCGGTGAAGAGGATTGGGTATACACATCCGGTAGGACAGCCATTCGCACTTGGCAATGTTTCCGGTACCATCATTGGCGTACTCAAAGATTTTCATTTCAATTCCATGCATGATGCTATTGAACCACTGGTGATCCGTTTGGATGAAAAGCCGAAGTGGGGCAACATCCTGGTAAGAACAGCCGGGGGCAAAACAAAGCCGGTACTGGCCGGCCTGGCGGGCATCTGTAAAAATCTGAACCCGGGTTTTCCTTTCACTTACCAGTTCTCCGATGAAGAATATACGAAGCTTTATAAAAGTGAACAGATGGTGGGTAAATTGTGTAACTACTTTGCCTGCCTGGCTGTATTTATTTCCTGCCTTGGTTTATTTGGCCTTGCCATATTCACCGCTGCGCAACGCACAAAGGAAATAGGTGTGCGGAAAGTACTGGGCGCTTCAGCATCCAATATATTTATCCTGCTCTCCACCGGTTTTCTTAAACCGGTATTTACAGGGATGCTCATCGCATTTCCGCTGGCCTGGTTTGCTATGAGCCGCTGGCTTACCCACTTTGCCTACAAAACAGATCTTGAATGGTGGATCTTTGGCGGGGCCGGGCTTATTACTGTCGTCATCGCTTTGCTTACCGTAAGTTTCCAGAGCATCCGGGCAGCTGCTATGGATCCCGTGAAAAGCCTGAAAACGGAATAATCCTACTGATTGGGGCGCTAATTCCCCATTATACCGCTAAAAACAGGGCCATAGCAATGGCATGTGGATTGCCGGTACTTTCGTAAACTCAACATTATGAAAGTACTTGGCATCATCCTCATTATTGCTGGTATTGCAATGATCCTTATCAGGGGTTTCTCTGTTCAAACAGAAAAGAAAGTGGTGGACATTGGTCCTGTTGAAATTAACAAGAAAGAGAACAGGTGGATAGGCTGGCCTACTTATGCCGGCGGTATTGTGGCCATTGTGGGCGTGGTACTGGTAGTGTCCGGCAAGCGGAGAGACTGATATAACGGCAACGACTATACTGAAATGAACAGCATTCCTTAATAAATGAGTATCTCCACAGGTACTCATTTTTGTTTGCGTCTAACTGTCCGTTATCCATAAGCGGTAATACATCCTGTTTGGAAATTATTATCTTTAGCCCCAAGCCGGTTGCCGTAGTGCATCTGCACCATACGGCTTTAATCAACGGCAAGAGAATAAGATGATAAGCAAAAAATTCCATGTTATTGTATCAGGCATCCTGCTGGTATGCATGTTCGCGCACGCTCAGCGCTATCCCACTTACAAAGGACTGGTAATGGCCGGTTACCAGGGTTGGTTTAATACCCCCGGCGATAGCGCCGGCAGGGGATGGCATCACTATGAAAGAAGGGGAGTGTTCAAACCCGGTTCCTGCGAAATAGATTTCTGGCCGGATGTAAGCGAGTATAAGAAAACATATACTACCGCTTTCAGTTTTGCCGATGGTAAACCCGCATCCGTTTTTAGTCCGCACGACGCTTCTACCGTAGCACTCCATTTTAAATGGATGAAGGACTATGGTATCGACGGTGTATTCATGCAGCGCTTCGTAGCCGAGATCAGGAACCCCAGCGGCAAACGGCATTTCAACACGGTATTGGATAACGCTATGAAAGCCGCCGGTAAGTACGACCGTGCTATTGCCGTGATGTACGACCTCAGCGGTATGCGTCCGGGTGAAGAAGCGCTGGTGCTTAAAGACCTGGATGAACTTACCGGGAAGTACAACCTGCTGCATGGCAGTAAAAGCTCCACGTATCTTCATCATAATGGCAAACCCCTTATCGTGATCTGGGGTGTTGGCTTTAACGACCGCCGCGCCTATGGATTGAAGGAAGCAGAAACCCTGCTGGATACCATGAAAGCAAAAGGCTTCAGCGTGATGCTGGGCGTACCCACTTACTGGAGGGAGCTGCGCCAGGACGCCATCAGTGATGAAGGATTGCATCGCCTTATTAAAAAGTCGGATGTAATTATGCCCTGGTTTGTGGGCCGCTACAATGGTAAAAGCTATGATAACTTCAAACACCTGGTAGCCGATGATATTGCCTGGTGTAAAAGCAATGGCGTGGATTATGTGCCGCTGGCTTTCCCCGGTTTCTCCTGGAAGAATATGAACGGTCCCAAAGCCAATACTATTCCACGGGAGGGGGGCAGTTTCTACTGGCGCCAGATTGCAGGCGCAAAAAATGCAGGAGCGGAAATGTTGTACGTAGCCATGTTTGATGAAATGAACGAAGGCACCTCCATATTTAAATGTGCAACAGTAGATAAATTGCCACTCAATGGAGAGGGTTCGTTCACCGGCATCGAAACCGAACTGGGAAGCGATTACTACCTGTGGCTCACAGGCCAGGCTGCACGCTGGTTTCATGGCAAAGGGAAGTACTCCGCTCAATTACC